>JAEURZ010000007.1 GCA_016788905.1 Elusimicrobiota bacterium | reverse complement strand
TTCGCTCAACACACAACCGTTGCCGTCCTTGTTGCCAGTGAAATAGCTCCGGGGGGTGAAACCCCCTGAACGGTTACGACCGATCGAATTATTTAGAGGAGAAAGGGGCCATGAATCCAGGAACTCCACAATATAAGTCGGGTGGCGGTGATCTCCGAATCCACGCTGAACCAACGCCTTTTTTGGATTTGGTGGAACGGGTGCGGCGTAACCCCCTGGGCGAGGTCCGCTGCCCGTGGCTTTTAGAGTGGGATGGACAAGCGCTTCATGTGAAATTGGATCCTTCGCCTTCTTCCTCTTTGCCTGAAGACCAGTGGTTTTCCTTGGGGACCGTTTTGGAAGAGATGGAAACTCTGTCCGCGGGGGCTGGATTCCAGCTGGAGGTTGTTGTCAATGATTCAATCCCTGGTGGGCGGGTGAAACCCCTTCCGTCCGTTCCTCGGGTTCACCTCCTCTCCTCCGCTCTGGGGGCGACGGGGTGGGTGCGATCGCAACGCAGTGGTCTTTTTACTCCGGCCACTCGACGCGCCATGCGCTTGGTGGTTGAGGAACCTGGGGTGGATTTCTTTTTGATGGAAGACCGTCGGGAAATGGAACAAATGGGCCAAATCCTTTCTCTTTTGGGATCCCCTGCTTTGGGCGACAGGTGGGAAAGCACCTTGGCCGTGGGTTTTTTCCTTACCGACACGGGATCCCCCGCTTCCCTTCTCCGGGCGGGTCGGGCCTTCGCGCGGTTTCACATGACGGCGGAACTTCGTGGGTTTAAGGTTGAAGTGTTCCCTGAAATCGTTCAATTGGCCCGAAGGCGGTGGGCCGAAAAGAACGGGGCCTCCCACCCGGTGGAATCGAGGTCCATCGAAAAAGGAGCCGCGGAACTCGCCCACTGGGTCCCGGATGTTGACCAGAAGTTTACAGCCGTGGTGTTTCGATTGGGAAAGGGGGGGGCCACTTTTCCCGTGGAAGTATCGTCACCTGCTCCGTCCGTTCCACGTGCACCCCTTCCCGTTGGGAAAAACACACCGGACCAGGATATCGCGATGGGGATGGGCGAGATTTTTCAGCCGGTCAAATTTCCCCGGTTGCAATTGATGACGTCATTCCTCCGTGAGATCCGCGCCAAAAACCATTTCCCTCGGGAACCGGAGCCCGACTTGATTATGGATGGGGAAGCGGAGGTCGCGGCCTACCGCAACGCCGGGCGTGTGGACGGCATTATGTCCGCCAACTATATCTATCAAACGGCCCGCATCACCCAGGCGATTTATGGGTGCGGAACAGTGGTCGATTTGGGGTGTGGCCCCGCCACCCAGTTGGCGCAAGTGGCGGCCTTTAACCCCCAAACGAAGTTTATCGGGGTCGAACTTTCCGATGAGATGGCGCGGGAGGCCCGGGCCCATGTGGCGCAACTCGGTCTTTCCAACGTAACATTCATTAAGCAAGACATGACCAACCTGGATGCTTTTTCGGATCACAGCGTGGACGGGGTCATGAGCACGTTGGCCCTTCACCATCTTCCCACGCGGGGGCACTTGCAAAAAACGTTCCAGGAAGTGAATCGAATCCTCGCGCCAGGGGGATCCGTCTATTTAACCGATTTCGGACGGTTAAAATCCCTCTGGACCGTGCTTTTTTTTGCCTACAAGAACGCCGATCGGCAACCCAACCTATTTTCCCGGGACTATGAACGGTCCCTCCGGGCGGCTTTTTTGCTTGAAGACTACCAAGCTCTAACCCGTGAATGTTTGCCCACGGGGGTGCGTGTTCAATCCACCTTCCGTGTTCCCTTCCTGGTGGCGGTGAAGACACCAGACAAACCGGTCCCTTCGGAAGTGTCGGAAGGCCTCCGCCTTTTGGCGAAAGCTCTTCCGTCTCGCTATAAAGCGGATCTCAATGAAATGCGCCTCTTCTATCGTTTGGGCGGTTTTGGTCGGGACCTTTTTCGTTGAAACACCCCACGCCTGCGGGATCGTTCCATGGATGACTTAAGTTCCCGGAATTTGTTAAACACCCCAACGGTCACTCACGGTGGGGTGGCGGGACTCTTTATTCGATTGGTGGAGGAAACAGAAAAAAATCTTTTGCCGGTTTTTCGTTGTCCCTGGTCTTATTCCTGGGATGGAAACTCTTTGGGAATTCGTCTTGATCCACCGCCTTCTTTGCCCCAACCGGCGAAATATTGGTTTTCTCTTGGGGTGCTTTTGGAAGCGATGGAAACCCGAGCCGCGGGAACGGGTTTGGAACTTCATGTGACGCTCATGGAACGAGAACCGGGGGCCCAGGTCAACCCCAGGTCCACGGTCTCAGGGGTCAATGCTTTTGTCGGTCGTTCGCGTTCCCAAGACAAAGACAAAGGCCCTCTTTCTCCCTCTTTCCGGAAAGCCATTCAATTGGCGGTGGAGGATCCCGGACTGGGTTTAGCCCTTGTGGAAGACCCTCATGACAGGGAGAATCTGAAGAAAATGACAGAGCGGTTCCAGCCGTTTTTATTACCACTTCGGGAACGGTCCCTTCCCGAAACGGCCATGGGCATCCTTTTTTCAGAGGGGAACACACCTCAAGACTTCCTGCGGGCAGGTCGGGCTATGGAGCGTCTTCGTCTGACGACTGAAGGGCATGGGTTTAATTTGGTTTCCATCACAGGCATCGACCGGTTCGTTCGTCATCCTCGGAACGCGGGGCCCGGTGCGGCCCCACCCACGTTACACCCTGGGGCCATGGCATTGGCTCGCTGGTGGACGGACCCAGAACACCGCTTCCCCCTGGTTTCGTTTCGATTCGTACAGGCCCCTTCTCTTCCGGTCAAGAAAGTTAACCTTGATCTTCCGATGTTGCTGACCGAAGGGGCGGGGGGCATCTTTCCCTCACCCAGCCAAATCCAGGCGATTGTTGAATTCGCTCGATGGGCTCCGTCGGGGGACAACGTGCAACCCTTCACGTTTGACTGGAACGGGAAGGTTCTTTTGGTCCTGGAGGAGCGTGCCCGGAGCCGGGCTTTCCTGAACGTGGATAATGCGGCCAGCCTCATGGCTCTTGGCATGTGTTTTCGCAACATGGAGTTGGGCGCGGAGCGCGAAGGTTGGTCTGCCTGTTGGCAGCTGGGAGAGGAGGAAGGGATGGCGGCTCGGGTGACGTTTAAGCCCGGCCCGATCAAAACCTCCTCTTTGGTGGATGCGGTGACCGCTCGCGCTGTCGACCGGCGCCCCTATCGCCTTGACCCGATCCCTCGGCGCTATGTTCGCGATCTCGTGGATGAGGTGCAAAACCCCTGGGGCATTCGCTTTCGCCTTTTGAACGACAAACACCGGCTAAACGCCATGGCCCACATTAACGGTGGGTTTGAATCGTTTCTCTTTGAACATCGGGAGAACCACACGTTATTCTACCGATGGCTGCGTCGAACCGATGAGGAAGCCAGCCGGACCATGGATGGATTGCCCGTTTCCACATTTGGTCTAAATGCCTTGGAGGTCTTGGGCCTTCGCCTGTTGGGTTGGTGGTGGCTTGCCCGATTGTTTAGTTTCGCCGGGTTCACACGAATGGCCGCTCTCCGGGCTCGAAAAGTTTATCGTCAGTCAGGAGGGTTTGGCGTGTTTACGGTGCCGAACCAAGATCCCCTCACTTTTGTTCGCTTGGGCTGGCTTTGGCAACGGATGTGGCTCAAGATGGCTGTGGACGGATGGTCTCTCCAGCCGGTGATCGGTAACGCTCTCATGGGCCTCCTCTGCCGGGCCCATGGGGGGGAAGGTCTTTCCCCATCCCAAAAAGCGCGTTTCACCAGAGAAGAAATGGAGATGCGTGATTTGATCGTGGCGGAGGAAGGGGAAACCATTGCTTGCGTTTTCAGAATGGGCCGCCCCACCAGTCCCGTCACCGCTCGCGCCCCCCGCCGCTCCCTGGCCAGTATCCTCGCCACCCACGGTTAGAGGACCCTTTTAAGCTTCTTTCAAGATTTCTCTGGAAATATCGTCCAATGGGATATACAGTAGTTAGATCACGGACCTCCTCCTTTGAGAAAAGGAGTGAAGGTAAAAAAAGGGGACCTATGACTATTCCGAAGGCTACTGAAGGGGCTGTTCCTTCCATTCGTGATATTGAAGCCATTGTGAACGGCGCCCGTTGGGCTCCAACAGGGGATAACGCCCAGGAATTTACATTCGATTGGGACGGAAGGGTTTTGTCTGTGCTGGAGGACCGCGGTCGGGGTGAGGCCTTTATGAATGTCGGGAACATGGCGAGCCGGATTTCTTTAGGAATGTGTCTCGCCACGATTGAAATTGGGGCCGAACGGGAGGGGTGGGTGGCTCGATGGGACATGGGAAGCGAGGGCGATGTTGTGGCCCGAGTCACTTTTACGTTCGGGCCAAAAACAAATTCTCCCCTGGCGGAGGCGGTTTTCTCTCGAACAGTGGATCGGCGCCCTTACCGCCCGGAAACGCTTCCCGTCTCTTATGGAAAGGAATTGGTGGCCTTCATGGAGAACCCTTGGGGAATCCGTTTCCGCTTGGTGGATAACCCCACATTCATTCAAAAACTGGTTCGAATTATGGGGGGATTTGAACCCGAAATGTTTGCAATTAAAGGGCTTCACCACTTTTTGTTTCGATGGCTTCGTTGGACGGAAAAAGAAGCTCATCAGACGGGGGATGGAATGCCGATTCAAGCCATGGGGGTGGGACCCCTGGATGCCGTTAATTTGCGATTGCTTTCTTCCTGGAGATTTTCAAAATTATGTTCCATCTTCGGGTTTACTGGTCTGGCGGCTGTTCGGGCTGGAAAAGTTTACAATCAATCCTCCGCTCTCGGCGTCTTTACAGTCCCAAATATTGAACCCCTCTCTTTTATAAGGGTCGGATGGCTTTGGCAGCGCTTGTGGTTACAACTGGCGGCGGATGGGTGGTCCCTTCAACCCATAATGGGCAACTCATTAATGGGACTCCTTTGTCGCCATTTCGGGGGGGCCGGTTTGACGGACGCCCAAAAAGAACGGTTCACCCGCGACGAAAAAGAACTACGGCATTTGATTTCGGCGGAAGAGGGGGAAACATTGGCGATCTTTTTCCGAATGGGTCGGTCCAAGGGGCCCGTTCCCGCCCGGGCGCCGCGAAGACCTCTTCATCAGGTTCTGAGGATTCGGTCATGACAACCCCCACGGAACCTAGAGCGACCCGTTGGGAAGGGGCGTGCACGCCCCAGGGAGACGATTCGAAAAACCCGAAAACTTTTAATTACGACGCAGCTTTTAGTCGTAATTTAGGTTTGGTTCAACCGGAAGAACAGCTTCGGCTGAAAGGAAGTGTGGTGGCTGTAGCGGGGCTTGGCGGGGTGGGGGGAGTTCATGTGACGACCCTGGCTCGGTTGGGGATATCCCGGTTTCATCTGGCCGATTTTGATCGTTTCGAAGTTCACAATTTTAACCGCCAAGCGGGGGCGGTGGTGGATAGTCTTGGTCGGGAGAAAGTCGAGGTGACTGCGGAGCAAGCTTTAGGCATCAATCCTTCGGCGGAAATCAAAAAATTCCCACAGGGGGTGGCCAAGGACAATGTGGAATCTTTCCTAGACGGGGTAGATGTGGTGGTGGATGGCCTGGATTTTTTTGCGCTGGAAGCCAGGGAAATTCTGTACGACGCCGCTGAGCGCCGAAAGATTCCCCTCGTGACGGCCGGACCCATGGGGATGAGTGTGGCCTGGCTGGTTTTTGAGCCGGGGAAAATGTCCTGGCGAAAATACTTTTGTTTTGACCTGGCGAAATCCCCTCTAGATAAAATCATCCTTTTCGCACTGGGGCTCACGCCCCGGGCAACACAGTTGAAATATTTAGACCGTCGTTATGTGGACTTAGAGAAGCACCGTGGCCCGTCCCTGTCCCTGGCTGTTCAGTTGTGTGCCGGCGTGGCCGCCGGGGAAGTGTTAAAACTTATTTTGAAGCGAGGCCGCTCGGCTCCTGCCCCAGCGTATCATCAATTCGATGTCTATCTGGGACGCTACGTGAAGGGACGCCTCCGTTGGGGCAATAGGGGCTGGCTGCAACGTCTCCGGTTTGGGGTGGCAAGGCGGTGGTTGTCTCGATAATATGCGTGGTAGCGCGAAATCGCTCCAGTGTCCTTGACACATCGACCTTCCACTGTAGCCTTGTTGCAAATGAGCCCACCCTGTTTTCTCTCGGGCTGGATGGGACGGGGTCAGCCCCGGGAACGGCACAAAATTGTGCTCGAAACGCCGCAATGGGGGATCGAAAGGCGAAAGCGTAAAACAACCCGAAAAGACGGACTCGCGGGGGAATCTCACCCCACCGGTCTTGCCTTTTTCCTCCCTATGTTGAAATATAGGGACATAGTGTTGTGTGTTTCGATCCTTTCTCATTCGCCGCGACGGTGCGGCGAAAATAACTCATGGTTCAAGGAGGAATCCTGATGTTACAAAATCGTCTCTGGATAGGTTTGGTCTTTGTGGCGGCTTCGGTGGTGCCGGCGTGGTCGGCAACAACGGAAGAATTGGAAATGAAATTAAAAGATCTTGCCTCGCAGGTTCAAAAACTGAAGGGAGAGGTTTCCAGTCATGAATCGGCCGAAGACCCCACCCACAATCGCTATTCCTGGCTAACCATCGGCGGTGATTTCCGCGTCCGGCATGACGTGCTGGGGGCGCATTCGGTGCCATATCAAGAGATGGACCCATCAGCCCCATTTTTTATGGGCGAGGTAATGGAGGCGCAGTCCATTCGAAACAGTTCTCTCCTTACATCGCGCGTGGGCCTGAACTTGAAAGCCCAGGTGGCCGAAGGCATTTCGTTTAAGACACGCCTTGTCATGCAGAAGGTTTACGGAATGGCGGACGGGTCTGCCTTTACCGGGAGCTATTTCTCTGATCGTTACGGGGGAAATCCCTTTGACGGAACCGTTGGGAAAATCCCCGGTAATTCCAGTGTCGTTGTGGAACAAGCCTATGCGGATTGGGCCAATATCGGCGGTGCGCCCGTATGGTTCAGTGCTGGTCGACGTCCTTCCACGGGCGGGGTACCGACCAATTTCCGCCAAAACAAGGATGACGAGGGTGTTTCTGGCGTCAACGGCTTGCTCGTGGACTATGTGTTCGATGGATTTTCTCTGGGATACGCTCCCCAAATCGCCGGGCTTCCGGGCTTCGCGACGAAACTCTGCGCGGGGCGTGCGTTCCAGGCGGGTTTTCAAACCCCAGCGACGGCTTCCACGTTGAAGAATACAGACATGCTGGGCGTCGTGTTCCTTCCTATGGATACGGGGAAGACCCGAGTGGATTTCCAGTATCAACGGGCGTTCAATCTCATGAATACTGTTCCGACCTGGGATAGCGCTTGGAATGACCCCATGCATGACACGACCGCCGTAACCGCCAACATTGGCGACATTGAAAACGCGGCCGGTGGGTTCGTGAAGAAAACGGACATTATTGGGGGATCGTTGCAGTTTTTTGGGTATGGGGGACTGAGTCTTTCGCACCCAACCCCGACGGGGGGGCTGATGTTCTCCCCTGGGGCCCAGAGTGCATCAGGCAAGCAAGGGTGGTCGGCCTACACCGGGCTTCGTTATGACCTGGAAAAGTCCCGCACGAAGATCGGCGCGGAATACAACTATGGATCCAAAAACTGGATCACGTTTACCCCGGCGGCGGACGATGTTTGGACGTCCAAGCTGGGCACACGTGGCAACGTGTATGAAACGTACGTGATTCAAGAGCTGGGCCGGTTCGCCTATGCCCCCAAGGCCAAGACCTTTTTCCGCTTGGGTTGGCAGTACTACGACTTCAAGCATACCGGGTCGAACAACTGGGTGGGCGGTGCCATCCCGATCAAGGATGTTGATCCCAACAACCCAGCCACCATGCAGTTCTTTACCCCATTGGCGAACGCCTATGACATTTACACGACCTTTGAGGTGCATTTCTAACATTCGGATTCCTCACGCGTCCTCCCCCATGAAGGGGGAGGACGCGTAGGGGGCTCTTTCTTAAAGGAGAATCCAATGAAACATTTTAAAAGTTTGACCTTAATCTTGATGGGCGCTTTTTTCGTGGGCGCGGTGGCCCTTCCTGTTCGGGCGGAAACCCCGGTTAAAGGGGAAAAGAAAGCGGTGGGAATCTTGATCAAAGTTGACGTGGCCGAAGACGGGGCCTCCGCGGTGGCGACGCTCAAAGTTCGGGGTAAAAAGGTGGAGATTCTGGTGACCGATGAGCTGACCCTCAACAAGTTCGAAATTAAAAAGATCAAGGTGGGAGATGAAATCCGTACCGAATACAACGAAAAAGATGGGGTTCGGTCCAGCGTTCAATTCGTTCGTACGGCCGGTTGCTAGTTGGTCTTTTCCCGTTAGAAAAATGACCCTCCTCCCGAACCGCCCTTTTCTGGAGATACGGGAGGAGGGGGGGCCGGCCCTTGGAGGAGTTTTGAAAGAGGTCGAATCATTCCAGTGAATAGAAATAAAATCGGATTTCTTCTCTTCCTTCTTTCCCTTCTCTGTTTTGTCCCCGCCCAGGCGGAACGGACCGTGGACCATCGTTCTTTCCCCGCGCTGAAAGGTCCCTTTAAAGACGGACCCTCTGTCACCAAAGCCTGCCTCACCTGCCACCTTCAGTCGGCCCACGAAATTATGGAAACCCCCCACTGGTTGTGGAAGGGGGAGGAAACCGTGGTTCCCGGATCGGACGGCAAGCCTCGACGGATCGGTAAGGCCAACTTGATTAATAACTTCTGCATCGGAATTCAATCCAATGAGGCGTCCTGTACCCGTTGTCATATCGGCTACGGCTGGAAAGATAAGACCTTCGATTTCTCCGATCCCACCCGGGTGGACTGCCTGGTTTGTCACGATACCACCGGCGAATACGCGCGTCCAGCTTCATCGGACGATTTAGGGCATTCTTCTCCTGGGGGGGCCACCGATTGGGTTCGTGTGGCCCAGGGGGTGGGACCCACCAGTGTGGAAAGCTGTGGCAAGTGTCACTTCGCCGGGGGGGGCGGTGAAGGGGTCAAACATGGGGATCTGGATCCCACCCTGATCGAGGCCGGTCGGGGCCTCGACCTGCACATGGGAAAAGATGGATTGGGGTTCACCTGTTCGACCTGTCACAAGGGGGAAGAAATTCCCCACCGGATCACCGGCCATTCCGCGTCGGTGGCGGTCCGTACTGGGGACGCGCTTTCCTGTGCCAAATGTCACGGGACGTCCCCCCATGGAACCCCATTTATTGCCCGCACCCAAAAAGAACGGAACGCCGGGAAAGCTCTCCGGCAGACGGGGGCAGATCTTTCGGGACAGCACGCCCAACGGCTGAATTGGCATGCCCGTCGAATCGCCTGTCAAACCTGTCATATCCCCCGCTACGCTCGGGAGATGCCCACCAAGACCTGGTGGGATTGGTCCAAGGCCGGTCGCCTGGACGAAGAGGGGAAGTCGGTGACCGAACTGAACGACGATGGTGACATCGTCTACATGGGCATCAAAGGTGAATTCAAATGGGGGGCCAACCTGGTCCCCGAATACCGATGGTATGACGGAACCCACCAACGCTATCTCCTGGGGGAAAAGTTCGACCCATCGAGAATCTTGTCGCTCAACCTCCCCAGGGGGGGGCCGGAATCCGGTGCCAAAATTTGGCCCTTTAAAATTATGCGGGGTCGGCAAATTTACGATGTAAACAACCGTTATTTGATTCAGCCCAAACTCTCCGGGGCCAAGGGATCCGGGGCCTATTGGAAAGATTTTAATTGGGATGTGGCCGCCCGGGAAGGTATGGCGTATGCCGGTTTGGATTACAGCGGCCACTTCGATTTTGTGGAGACGGAGATGCACTGGCCCTTGTCCCACATGAATGTGGAAGGGCAGGGCGCCCTCGCGTGCCAGGACTGTCACGCGAAGACCGGTCGGTTGGCGGGTGTCCCTGGGGTTTACATCCCTGGCCAAAGTCGAAGCCGATTGTTGGATTTCTTGGGATGGTTCGTGGTCATCGGATCGACGTTCATGGTCTTGATTCACGGTGTGTTGCGATGGCGGAGTCGTCGCCGAAAACCCGTTCGAATTTCGGAGAAACAATCGTGAAAAAGATCTACCTGTTCAAAATTTATGAGCGAATCTGGCACTGGGTTCAAAGTGGGATCCTCTTAATTCTTCTCTGGACAGGGTTTGCTCTCCATGGGACTTTCGGTTGGCCCCACTTTGAACCCGCGGTTCGTTGGCATGAATTCTTGGGGATCTCCCTTATCGTCCTGAGTGTCTTCACGATGTTTTGGCACCTCACCACGGGGGAGGTACGCCAGTTCATCCCCCGCGGGCGGGGTTTGGGGGATATGATTCGTTTCTATATGGGCGGTAATTTTCGACATGAACACCATCCCAATGTGCCCACGCCTGACGCGAAATTTAATCCGCTCCAACGTTTTTCCTATTTCAGTTTGCTGGTGTTCATCTTTCCTGTTCAGATGTTGACGGGATTTCTTCTCTGGGCCATGCCCCGTTTCGAACTGTTCTCCCTTTTTCGGCCACACGTGGGGCTCTTGGCCCTCCTTCACACCGCCGGATCTTTTGGGATGTTGGCTTTTATCGTTGTGCATATCTACATGATCACCACGGGCCGCACTCTGGGTGCCAACCTAAAAGCCATGATTACCGGCTGGGCGGAGGAGGAGGATTCTCCTCCCCCGACACCCGAATCAAAGTAAAGAGTCCCCCTCTCCTCATCCATTCGTCGTTTGGCCTTTCGAGGTTGGTGGAATTATGGTTGAATCACGTCTGAACCCAGAGGGGAGGATTATTCATGAAGCTCCATGAGTATCAAGCAAAGCGTCAAATGGAAATTTTTAAATTGCCCGTGTTAAAAGGGGCGGTGGTGACCGAGGGGGGGGCTGTCCCCGAAGCTTTGAAAGCCGTTGGGGACGGGCCTTGGGTCCTCAAGGCCCAGGTGCATGCGGGTGGGCGGGGGAAAGCGGG
The DNA here is from genome assembly GCA_016788905.1 of Elusimicrobiota bacterium. Lineage (NCBI taxonomy): Bacteria > Pseudomonadati > Elusimicrobiota > Elusimicrobiota bacterium. The sequence goes on along the minus strand of JAEURZ010000007.1, from coordinate 92,092 downwards.
CGGGGTCCGTGTGGTCAAGGATCTGGGAGAGGCTGAATCTTTTGTCAAAGGGGTTCTCGGGAAACCACTGGTGACCGCCCAGACCGGGCCGGAGGGACTTTTGGTTCGAACGGTTCTTGTGGAACCCGCGGTCACGGTGGAACGTGAACTGTACGCCGCGGTTCTCATGAACCGGAAAACGGGGAAACCTGTTCTCATCGTTTCAGCGGAGGGCGGGGTGGATATCGAAACCTTAGCTTGGACGTCTCCCGATAAAATTGTTCGGGTGGATGTGGATCCGATTCGGGGGCTGGAAGCTTTTCAAGCTCGGGAAGTGGCTTTTGCCACCGGACTGGCCGGGGATTTCCTGGGGGAATCGGTTCCGTTTTTCCAAAACCTTGTGAAGATGTTTCTCTCCACGGACGCCAGTTTGGTGGAAGTCAATCCCCTGGGGGTTCGGACGGGAAAAAAGGGCGAGCGTCTTTTAGCTTTGGACGCTAAGATGACCGTGGATGATAACGCCCCATTTCGCCAGCCGGCCTTGTTTAAAGAAGCCGATGAGGCGGATCTTTCGGAAGCGGAACGGCAAGCGAGTGCCGTGGGCATCTCCTACATCCGTCTTGAAGGGACCATCGGTTGCATGGTGAATGGGGCGGGGCTTGCCATGGCGACCATGGACATCATAAAACTCCATGGGGGTGAACCCGCTAATTTCTTGGATGTGGGCGGCGGGGCGACGGTGGAGCAAGTCACCGAGGCGTTCAAAATCATTTTGTCCGATTCCAACGTGCGGGTTGTTCTGGTGAACATTTTTGGTGGAATCATGAAATGCGATGTGATTGCTGAAGGGATTGTCCAGGCGGTGAAAAGCACCGGGTTGGACCGCCCTCTTGTGGTTCGGCTGGAAGGGAACCGGGTCGAAGAAGGCCGAAGAATTTTAGCGGCTTCCGGCTTAAAAATCACCCCCGCAGCGGATTTGGCGGACGCCGCCCAAAAATCGGTTGCCCTTTCAAAAGAGGCGGCCTAGGAGATTCCCATGAGCGATTTTGAAACCCTGATGAAGTTTCCGCCGAACAGCGTGGCGGACGTGTTGCGACGGTTATTGAGCGTTGATCGCGAAGGGGGGGCGAACGCTCCCCTCTTGTCGCTCCATTTAACGAGTGGGGCCACGGTGTCAGGGGCCCTGCTTCAGTTTCGCAAAGACAATTCTCACCAGTTTGTTGTCACGATAGGGACCTTTCGAAAGGAGGACGGAGCGGTGGAATCGGTGAGCTATGTTCCGTTGATCAACATCGAAGCGATTACGGTGCATCATCCCATGGCCCTGGCCTCTTGCCTTGAGGAAGTCTCCATGACGGAAGAGGAAAGAGCGTGAGTATCCTGATTGATCAAAAAACCAAAGTTATTGTGCAAGGGATGACCGGGGCGGCGGGGTCTTTTCACGCCCAGGGGTGCCGGGATTACGGGACACAGGTTGTGGGGGGAGTGACCCCGGGGAAAGGCGGGACTTCTGTTTCTGGAATCCCCGTATATAACACTGTGAAAGAATCCGTGAAAGCCAGCGGGGCCACGGCGTCTCTCCTCTTCGTGCCGCCTCCCTTTGCGGCGGACGCGATTTTGGAAGCGGCGGACGCGGGGATCGGGCTTATCCTTTGCGTGACAGAAGGGATTCCCGTTCTGGACATGGCCCGCGTGATGTCCGTCTTGAAAGGAACGGGGGTTCGTCTCATTGGGCCGAACGGGCCCGGGGTGATCACCCCCGGGGATGCGGCTCGGCCCGGGTGTAAAATAGGCATTATGCCGGGCTATATCCATAAACCGGGCCGAATCGGCGTGGTGTCCCGTTCCGGGACGCTCACCTACGAAGCGGTCTGGCAGTTGACCCAACGGAGTTTGGGTCAATCCACGGTGGTGGGCATTGGGGGAGACCCGATCCAGGGCACTTCGTTCGTCGACGTTCTTGAACTTTTTGAAAATGATCCTGGAACCGACGCCGTTCTTATGATCGGGGAGATTGGGGGTACCGCGGAAGAAGAAGCCGCCCAATTCTTTAAAAAAAGAATGTCCAAGCCGCTCATGGCGTTCATCGCGGGCCGCACCGCTCCTCCCGGGAAGCGGATGGGTCACGCGGGGGCCATTATCGGGGCGGGTGGGGAAGGGGGAAAAGTTTCCCACGGATCGGCGATGGAAAAGCGAGCCGCCCTGGAGTCCGCGGGTGTGAAATTGATCGATTCGCCAGCGGACCTGGGAGAAACTGTTTTAAAAGTGATGCGGAGCGCATAGAAAAAATGCCCCCGAAGGGGACACCCCTCTTATTGCTCGGTCCCGACATTTGCCGAAACTTCGAAGACGCCAGTGGTCGGGAATGGATTGAAACCAACGGTCGTGGAAGTTACGCCATGGGGGCCGTGGCCGATTGCGCCACCCGCCGTTATCACGGTTTTTTAACGGTCGCGCGTCGACCGCCCCTGGACCGGTTTCAATTGGTCAACCGCCTTGAAGAAACCGTGTTCCAAGACGGAACCCGCGTGGATTTGTCCTGCCAACAATACCCCGGTGTCTCCCGGCCCGCCAGTGGGGATCGGTTGGAATCTTTTCGCCTCGATCCCTTTCCCACATGGACCTTTGCTTGGGGGGAAACCCGTCTCCAAAAAACGTATTTTCTCCGTTATGGGGAAGACACTGGAGTGATGACGTATCGACTCCTCTCGGGGCCGGCCCTCGAAATGGAAGTGCGTCCTCTCCTTTCGTTCCGCGATCACCATTCCCTCGGACGTCGTGACGCGCGGTTTGAAGGGCGCCTGTCCTATGGGGAGAACCTGGTGGGCGTTTCTGTTCCAGGGGTTGATCCGTTGACGCTGTGGGCCACGGACGGTCATTTTTACTCGGTTCCCGTGTGGTACAACACCCAAGACTATGTGAAAGAAGAACGGAGGGGCGAAGAAGGATGGGAAGATGTTTTCGGTCCTGGAATTTTTCGGTTTTCTTTGCAGAAAGATAAACCGGTATCCGTGGTTTTTTCCGCGGTATTGAAGGAACGCGTTCCGTCCTCGGGCTGGGAAGGGGAGGAGCGGGATCAACGACGAAAAATTGTTCAGGGGTCCCTGGTGCGGGGGCCCTTGGGCGGGGCCTTGAGCGCGGCGGCCGATTCTTTTGTGGTGTCACGGGGCGAAGGGCTCAGCGTGTTGGCGGGATACCCGTGGTTGGCGGATTGGAGTCGTGACGCGTTGGTGGCGTTTCCCGGCCTTTTTCTCGCCACCGGTCGATGGTCGGAGGCCACGTCGTTTCTGGAAACGTACGCGCGGCATGTGCGCCAGGGGTTGCTTCCCAACTATTTCTCGGAGGGGAACGCCTCTGTCGCCTACAACGCTGTGGACGCCCCTCTCTGGTTTATCCGGGCGGTTCAAGCTTATCACAAGGCCACCCATGATGACGCGGCTGTTCGGAAATGGCTTCCCATCCTGAGGGACATTGTCGATGCTTTTCAAAATGGAGCGGCCTACGACATCCATATGGACGGGGACGGTTTGATTGTCGCCCCGGCCGCGGATTTGGCTCTGACCTGGATGGACGCCCGTGTGAACGGTCAACGGGTCACCCCACGCACGGGAAAACCGGTGGAAATTCAGGCCCTGTGGTACAACGCCCTCCAATTCCTCGTCGAAATTCAACTGAAACTCAAGGAACCCACACGGGGATACGATACGTTAGCTCAGATCGCTCGCCAAAGTTTCAACGCTAAATTTTGGAACGAATCGGGGGCCTATTTGTATGATGTTATCGAAGGAAAACAGCGGGATGACGCTGTTCGACCAAACGCGCTATTGGCGGTTAGTCTTCCGTACGAAATCTTGGAAGAAAAGAGGTTCCGCTCCGTGGTCGATGCGGCCTGGAAAACCCTCTATACACCCCGGGGTATGCGAACATTAGCCCCCGGATCTCCCGGGTATCGGGCCCGATGTGAGGGGACACTTTCTGACCGAGACAGTGCCTATCACCAGGGGACCGTTTGGCCGTGGCTCTTGGGTCCGTTCCTGACCGCGTTTGTGAAAGCCTATGGCGCTACGGAAGAAACGAAAAGTCACGTGGTGTCTTTCCTCCAACCTTTTCTAGGGCACTTAACGGAAGTGGGGGTGGGCCACATCTCGGAGATCTTTGATGGGGACGCTCCCCATTCTCCACGGGGATGTCCCGCTCAAGCCTGGAACGTTGGTGAACTTTTGCGTGTGATGTGGGAGGAGGGGGTTACTTTATGATGAATCGTTTTTTCTTATGGGGTGCACTTGTCCTTCCTTGTACGGTCTGGAGCGGGGTGGATATTACCTTTACTCCCCAGGGACCGGTCACCACCAAGACCACGGCCCCGGAAACTCCAAAGGCGCCCGCCACCGAACCCGTGGAAGGGATCGTCGTGGTTCCCATCGCCGACCTCCGCCGGGCTCCTGTCTCGCCCTCTCCCCAAGCGGTGAAGCGTCGTCCCTACGCGGTGGATGAGAACCAAGAAACCCAGTTGCTGTTCGGTGAGAGAGTTCTTGTTTATGAGGTGAAAGGAAACTGGTTTCGAGTGGAAGCCGTGGACCAGGCGGAGTGGACCCACTCTCAGCGGTGGCAGGGGTATCCTGGATGGGTTTTGCAAGAGGCGGTTATTCCACGTCCGGCCGATTTCATGCCTCAAGCGGTCGTCATTGCCCGCTATGGGCGCGTGAGGGAAACTCAAAAAAGATCTTCCGCTTTTAAAGAGTTGCCCATGGGCTCCAGGCTCGGGGTCCTCTACAGGCAAAAAGGCTGGGTTCGGGTGCAAGGGCCCCAGGGCGAAATGGGGTGGATGCGCGATAAAGATGTTCGCCTGGATCGTGAAGCCCCCACCCGAAACAATGAGGTGCGGGACGCACTGGTGACCGCGGTTCGTCAATTTATAGGGGAACCTTATTACTGGGGCGGGCGAAGTGGGCACAAAAAAAGGGGGACCAACCCCTCCGGGGTGGATTGTTCGGCGCTTGTGAATGTCGCCTATCGGTCGGTGGCGTTAAACGCCCCCCGGGACGCCCACGAACAATTTCTCCTAGCGAGTCCCTTGCGAAAGGGGGGGGACCTTCGGCCGGGGGATCTGGTGTTTCTTTCGAAAAAGGGGACTCCTGACCGCGTTGTCCATGTCCTGATTTATGAAAAGACCGAAACATTGATTGAAGCGGTTCACGAATTCAATAAGGTGCGTCGGGTCTCTTTCAAAAAGAAATTGGGTGTGCGCCAAAACGATATTCAGTCTGGATCGATCTTCGGCGATTTTGTTGTGCGGCTTGGAACTTTTTTGGATAAGTAGGAGTGAATCGTCATCGTCTCGGTCTCCCCACCGTCATTCCCGTTCGCTGGTCCCTCCGCCGTCCTTTCGTCACCGCTCTCGGTCGTAAAACGTCTACAGACAACGTCCTCATTCGCCTTCCTCTTTCAGGGGGGGGATCGGGGATGGGGGAGGCTTCGTCCTCTTTGGCGATGCCCGAACAAACGGGGTCGCGCATGGCTTCCGCGTTACGACGCCTGGGGCGGCGTTTTCGGGGTCGGGATGTTCGGGATCTGCAGCGCCTCGTGGAGGAGGCTTGGGCCACGGAAGGGGATTGGCCAACGGCCGTGTCCGCTTTCGAAGTGGCGTTGTGGGATGCCTACGCTCAAGCGGAAACCATCCCTTTCTCTGAACTCTGGGGCGGTGTGTGTCAGGAGATGGAGACGGTCCTTTCCCTTTCTGCCGTGTCTCCGGCTGAGGTGGGACAACGGGCCCGTCTAGCCGCTCGGTCTGGGTGGCGTTTCCTGAAATTGAAATTGAACGGACAGGAACCCTTTGCCGTGAACCGGGATCGCCTTCGCGCGGTGCGGCGAGCCGCTCCTCGGGCGCGTGTTCTTCTGGACCCAAACCAAAGTTATGGTCCGGACGGTTTGGAAGAACTTTTGTTGGCGGCCAAATCGGACGGCATCGAAATTGAATTGATCGAAGAACCTTTTCCTAAGGGAAAAGCGGCGGCCTATCACGAAGCCAAGGAACGAAGATTAGGCCCTCTCCTGGGGGACGAAACCATCCAAAACATTTCGGACGCTCGACGATTCTCTAACGGTGGACTTGTTTGCGGGCCGAACATCAAAATAGCCAAGAGTGGATTGTCCCGAAGCCGGGCCATTTTGGACGTGTTTGATCGGACGTTAAAAGGGCGTGCCCTTTTTATGATCGGGTGCATGGCCGAGTCGTCTCTGGGGCTGACCGCCGCCGTGCATTTTGCCCTGGGTCTCGGCGTTTTTCATTACGCGGATTTGGATTCGGATTTGATTCTGTCTCCGACCGGAGTCCGGGGGGGATATGTCCGCCAGGGGCCCTGGCTCCGGCTACCTAAAAAAACTGTTCCGGGATTGGGGATCTGTTTCTAATGGAAATCCCGCCACTTTTTCTGGGGATCCTGTTGGCCTCTTTAACCGGAGGCATCCTCTGGGTTCGAGAGAAATATAAATCCTCGGCTCTGTTTCGCTGGGTCCCGGCCCCTTTCTTCTGTTATTTTTTTCCCCTCTGTTTGACGTCGATTGGTTTGCTCCCTTCTGTGAGCCCCCTTTACGATGGGGTCGCACGATTCCTCCTTCCGGTGTGTTTAGCTTTGCTACTCCTTAATGTTAATTTCGCCGCCCTGCGTGGGGTGGGGCGATCGGCTCTTCTCGCCATGGCCTGGGGTGTGGGGGGGATGGTGGCCGGGCTCGTGGTCTCCTTCGGTTTTTTTCATTCGTTTCTTCCCCCTGAAGCGTGGAAATCCGTTGGGGCCTTGGCGGGCAGTTGGACAGGAGGGAGCGCCAATTTGTTGGCGGTTAAAGAGGCTCTGGGGGCCTCCGAGCAGGTGTTTGCCCCTATCCTTGTTGTTGACACACTCTTCGCCTACAGTTGGATGGCGTTCTTGGTTTGGATGGCCGGCCGCCAGGGAGCCGTTGATCGTTGGTCCAAGGCATGGGAGAGGGACGTCCTTCCCGTCCCGCCGCTTCTAAAGACAAAGACGCCTTCCTGGCCCTGGCCGACGGTTCCCATGGCGGCCCTTGTCTTGGCGGGTGGATCGCTTTTTTTAGGGACAACGTTAGGGCCCACTTGGAGCAGAGCTGTAGCCGAAATTTTACCGGACCTGGGGAACAGTCTGAAGCCGGCCACTTGGACAGTGATCGCTGTTACGACCGGAAGTCTGGTGGCCTCCCTGTCGGGGCGGTTCCGGGCCCTTCCGGAACGAACCGAAGGGGTCGGAACCTTTTTCCTTTTCTTCTTGTTAACAACCTTGGGCGCTCAAGCTTCTTTCCGTTCGTTGAAAGAAGCCCCACTCTTTTTGGCGGTCGGCGCGGTGGGGTTGATGATTCACGGGGCCACACTGGTGGTGGGGGCGCGATTGTCCCGTTTGCCTTTGGCCCTTTTGGCAACGGCCAGCCAGGCGTGCGTGGGGGGAGTCGTGTCCGCCCCTCTGGTTGGGGCTGTTTACCGGTCCTCCCTGGCCGCGGTGGGATTGCTGTTAGCGGTGTTGGGAAACGTGGGAGGCACCTATGTGGGTCTTCTGACCGCCCATTTGTGTTCTTGGATTGGAAACTAACAAAGATTTTCCGTGAAATTCTGGTTGTCAACAAGAGGGAATGAAAATTCCGATTAAAGAAGTGGGGTGTCAATAAAACGGGGAGGACAATGGCACGAATGAAAAGACGATTGCTCTTGATTGTGTTTTTTGGGTGCGGAGCCGGACTGATGTCGGTCCGTGGTGAAGATGGGTGGGTGGAAGAAGGCGATGAACGGGAATCCCTTTCCGTCTCAACAGAACCTGAAAAAGGTATCCTCCCCTTGAAAATTGTGCATCCTCCCGAAGGAAGGACTCTTCCCGCTGTCAAATCGTCTTTCGTCTACGGCTGGGCCGATCCCCTAGGGAAATTGACCGTCAACGGTTTCCCGGTGACAACACACGCGGGGGGAGGCTGGCTTACGGTGATCCCCTACACACCCGGGGCCTTTACGATCCAGGCGGAACTGAAACTTCCCACCACCACCTATGTCACGTTGCGCCGCGTCGTTGTGGCGGGGGAAGAATCCTCATTTCCCGTTCCTTCTTCTCGAGCCCTCCAGCCTGATGAAAATCTTCTTCTTCAGGCCGGGGAAACTGTGGTTGTGGAGGCTCTCGGCCCGCCGGGGGAAAGGGCGTATTTTCAATGGGCGGGTTCCCGAAGAAAGGTTCCCATGGAAGAAATTTATTCCAATGGCAAAGGGATTTATCGCGGTTTTTTTATTGTTCCTTCGCGAGAAGAATACGAGAGGAAGATCGAAAACGATGCCATTAAAATCACGATGGTGGATAAAAAGGGTAGGAACAAGCGGAAGGTCTTGGCGCCGGGTCGGATTTCCCGTTTCGATCGACCGGCACCATGGGTGGTGGAGGTTTCTGTGGACCCCGCTGTCCTTCGTGCGGGGCCGGGTGTGGTGAAAGGGGAAAAAAGCGGTTATATCCTTTATCCTCCCATGGGGACTCGCCTCTTGGTCACGGGCCGACGGGGGGAAGAGTTTCGTGTGGCGCTCACTTCCACGCGAGAGGCGTGGATTGGGGTAAAAGACGTTGTCGACCTTTCTCCCGGCGCACGGGCTCCGCGGGCCGTCGTTTCGTCGGTGTCTGTGGAACGGAGTGGTCGTCACACCCTGGTGCGCGCCGCTGTCGGAACGAAAGTTCCCTTTGAAGTTCGCGCCTGCGATGACCTATCCGCTCTGGATGTGTTGTTTTACGGAGCGGTGTCCGATACGGATTGGATTCATTACGGCGGAGCGGGGGGGGCGGTTCGACGCGTGGAGTGGTTTCAAGAGGAGAACGATATCTATCGTCTTCGGGTTCATCTTCACCCGGGCCGTTGGTGGGGGTACGACGCTCGTTATGAAAACGGATGGTTTGTCTTAGAACTCCGGCGCCCCCTTTCGAACACCCGAAACCCATCGTCGCTTGCGGGGTTAATGGTGGCGGTCGACGCGGGGCATTCCTCCGATCGTGGTTCCATTGGCCCAACGGAGTTTTTGGAAAAAGACGCCAACTGGGCCATTGCGTTGTGTCTAGAGAAAAAACTGAAACGAGCGGGGGCTGAGGTTTTTATGGTGAGAAAGGGAAATGAGCCTGTGGGCCTCTACGAACGACCCCAACGCGCCTGGAAGGCAAAGGCTGATCTCCTAATCAGTGTTCACAACAACGCCCTCCCGGAAGGGGCCAATCCTTTTGATCGGAATGGATACGGGGTGTATTATTTTCAACCGCACAGCTTTGGTCTGGCGAATCAGATTCACGAGGCCTACGGGGATCTCTTTGGGGGGAGAGGGAAACATCAGGGGCGATCGCGGGCAAAGCTTCGGGATGACGGCTTGCACTATGGGAACCTGGCCTTGGCCCGAACGACCCAGATGCCCGCGGTTTTAACAGAATCCGCTTACATGATTCTTCCCAACGAAGAGGCGTTACTGAAAACCGAAAAATTCCAATGCGATTGCGCCGAGGCCATGATCCTGGGTCTAAAGCGTTTTGTCCGTGACGTTCGCGAAAGGGACACCTCCCCCTGACGGATGGGCGGAGGTTAATCGGTCACCGTGGCGGTGGCCGTCACCCCGGCCTTTCCCTCCGGAGGGGCTCCGGGATCATAAAAAGCCGATAATTCCCAGAGGGAGTAGGGATAGGGCGATCCGCGCTGGCGGCAAAGGATTCTGACGAAACGTGTGTGGGAGGTCGGAATCGCCACCACATCTTGGCCGCCGTTCCCATTTTCAACCGAAGCGATATCCGCCCACTGAAGTCGATCGTTGGAGATCTGAACGGTATAGGCTTTGGCGTAGGCGGCTTCCCACTTCATGATCACTCGATTGATGGAGCGCGGCTGCCCAAAATCGATGCCAATAAATTGGGGATCAGGGAGCTCCGCGGCCGCCCATCGGGTTGCCGAATCTCCGTCCACCGCCAGAGGGGCTAGGTCCTGGCGAGAGGAGGCCACCGCGAGGGGCGTGTCATACGGGGTGAACCCGGCGGCCGCCAGCCCTCGGATCGCGATGGGGGATTTCATAAATGTTTCCTTGATCATTCCCGTTCGATGGTTTTCGATGCCCAGGATGATGGGCCCCGTGTCCAACCCCAATGTGATGGGCGAAATGTAAGGGTTGTCGGGGGGGCGGGTCACGTTGAAGGAATCCGTGAAACCAAATCGGCCCCAAATGTGATGTTTGTATTGAAAATACATGAACCGGGCCGCGGCAAGGGACGGTGCGGGGGTAAACTCCATGGAGGTTAAGGCCGCCGTCGGGGCTACTGTCCCATCGTTGCACCCGAAGGGGGGGACTCCGTAGGCCCAATAGTGAGTGTTGGCGGGGGCGCAATATCCGGGTGGCCCATAAGAGGCGGTGACGCCCCAGCGGTTCTTTTCATACAGAAAGCTGTCCTCTTCACACAGATCCCGGTTGTACAGAGTCGCGTCTCGGGCGGTGAGTTCGTAATTGGCCCAACCGTCATGGCGTGGCCCCAGATCAAAGTAGAGGTTTTGGAATTGGTGTGTGAACAGGGGCGGTTCGTGAATGAAATTGTATCCGTGATCGTTCACCCAGGTCCGCCGCATTTGGGTCCAGGCGGAGACGGGAAGGGGAAAGGAATTGGACCCTAGGGCCAGGAGGTCGATGATTACTGTTTCCGAATAGCGGTTCCAATAGTCGTGGGCGAAGTAGCCTCCCTCCCCCGGGTTGGGATAGGCTCCCCCCTCCTGGTTCCATCCTTGGCACATGAAGAGGTCGTCCGGGTGATTGTCGGCCGGATGGCGGTTCAGCCAAATGGTCCATTCCATGCGAGCGTGGAGGGTTTCCGCCAAGGTCTTAATTTCGGGATACGTGTTTCGGAAATACTCTCCGGCTTGCAGGGCTCCCGCCATGAAAATCGCCGAATCGATGTTTGATATTTCGGACGTCCCGGAACGCATTCCAGTGTCCATATGGACAAAATGGTTCCAGAAGCCGTGGAAACTTTTGTTGGGATCATTGTTGGCCTGTTGGAGAGAATCAAAGAGCGTCAGCGTCGCCATGATGCGATCCCGGGCGGCTTGGGCGGTTATCCACCCTCGGCTTACCGCCACGGTCAGAACGCTGAACCCAAACCCCGTGGCGGCGATGTTTCCCAGGGAGGAATATCGTCCCGCGAAACTGTTTTCATTTTCTTTCACGATCCCCGTGACGGGATGCGCCTCGGTCTCGAAATAGCGAAACAGGGTTCGTTGAACGAAATCGAGGAAATCATCATCGGAGAGGGAGACCACCTCGACATCAAGTCCGCAGAGCAAGGCGTTGTCGGCTGTGACCTGAGGAAACGAAAGGGTCAACACCCCATCGGTCACGTTTCGCGTAAAGGTATGGGTGTCCGCTCGGTCGAACCCCTTTTCAGCGAAGATGTCGTGGTTTGTAAGCACGGTTTCACCTTCAATGGCCACATCAAAAACCCGACGATTCGGGGCTGTCCAGAACGTTTCCGCGAAGTGAAGGGTGATGCGGTATCGGCCCCGGGGCACCGCGACCTGATACTCCATTGTGGTTCCCCCGAAGCGATGGGTTTGGTAAAGGGGGTCGAGATCGGTCCCGGCGATGGGGCGGGAAATGGGAACGGCGGTTTGGCCGTTCACAAACCCCCACCGATTCAAGTCGTTATAGAATTCATCGTGGGTCCACCAATTCTGGCGGGGGTCGGTGTAGTCGAATTCCGCCCCGCAATTGAGGTGCCAAACCTCCTTCCCTGAAGCGGAAGCCTTGGATAAGGGCAACGCTTGGCTGGGCCAGGCCATCACGGAGGCGACGATGCCCACCACGAATTGTTTCGCGGAATTCGAACGATTCATGAAATTCTCCCTCGCGTCATGGTTGTTTCCTGCCAAGGCGATTATAGCAGGGTTTATCCAAACCCAGTGAGGAGGAAGATCTCCCTATCGGGATGTCCCAAAACAAACCCATTGAATTATTGTACAACAGCAACTATAGTTAACGTTGTGCCCTTGAAAAGGAGATTGTGACGATCAGGAGCGGAATCCAGGCGACCGGATCCCTTAGTGTGGGGGTGGAGGTTCGCGTCACCAGAGAGCCTTTTTTCTGGTGATGGGAGGAGGGCTTCTCGGAGTGAAGGCGTTGTGGTGGAAGCTGATGCGGTGGGTCCCAGCGCTCACGTTGGGTCGATGGGCCCATCTCTTTCGCGGTCGGACCCTGAGCCGGCGTTTGTTGGCTCCTGTTCTCCCGGCCGTTATCGTTGTGACCGTGTTGTTTGGCGGTTTTAGTTATTTATTGGTCCGTCATCAAATTGTTGAAAACGTTCACCAGGTGGTGAACGCCGAAGCCCAAAACACCGCTCGTGCCCTCCAGGATTTTTTTCACCAACGACTCAACGATCTCGAATCTGTTTCGGAAACCCCGCTGATCGCGGACTACAATAAGAATCGAGATTATGGTTTAGGGCAAGAAGCGGCCATTTACCGAAAAGAACTGGAAAAATATTTCCAAAGTTTTGCCCAACGGGCCAAAGTCTATTACGACATTGCCTACGTGTCTCCCGATGGCAAACGCGTTTGTTCTCTCCGCCCCAATATCGACCCCGACCGCTATAAAGCGTCTTTTCCGTTGGAATTCCTGGACCATATTCGTCGGGGGAAACGGTTCGATCCTCCCTTGCAGAAAGCGGTGGAGGGCGGTCCGTTGGTCAAGCGCTACGGGAAAGCTATTTTTGATGAGGCGGGGGTGTTTTTAGGGGCGATCGTGACCGATTGCGACATGTCCGCCGTGGAGGATATTTTACGTGGGGTGCAGGTCGGCATGGGAGGGGGCGCCTTCATTGAAGATTTTGACGGAAACCGACTGTTGGGGTTGGAACGGACCCGAACGAAATCGGTTTTTCGTGGAGAAATGCCCATTCGGGAAGGGGAAACCGGGTGGCGTTGGCGGGTGGTGGTCACCGCGCCGGCCCGTGAATTTTTAGCGCGGCCTCTCCGAAATATTTTCTTGGCCACCGCTCTGTTTGCCGTCTTGGGGACGGTGTTTCTCATGGGGCTCATCGTTTCCCGCGTGTCGGATCTCATGGGCCCGATTCACAGCATGGTGGAGGGAACCAAACGATTTGCTTCCGGTGATTTAACCTTTCGATTTCCGGGATTGAAAAGTCGCGAGTTGGATGTTCTGGCGGCTTCATTTAACCGCATGGCGGGAACGTTGGAGGCCCGCAACCGAGAGCTGGAACAGCGTCTCCGCCAGGTCACGGCGTTGCGCGATATGGAGGAAGCGGTCATCCAACGCCAGGAGGAGGAAACGGTTCTTCGCACATGCTTGGAGGCGGTCGCTCGAGGGTTTGCGTTCGATCGCACCGGCATGTATTGGGTGGATCCCATTCACAAAGAAATTGTGGGACGATACCTTTTTGGTTCGGACGCGGCGGGTTTTACGGAAATCGCTTTCAAAAAACGTCGGGTGCCTCTTGGAGGGGACGACATCTTAAACGAAGTGGTCCGGAACCGTCAGGCCGTGATCGTCCGGGAACCTTCGGGCGATTATCGGGTGAATCCCGCGTTTGTTTCGGAAGCCAGAACCCAAGAGTTTTGCATGGCCCCTATCTGCGGAAAGGACCGGGTTCTCGGCATCATCACGGCGGACAATTTCGATAGCCAACGCCCCTTTACGGAAACCGATCGAGAAGGGCTGATGTTGTACGCGAACGCCGTGGGGCTGGCTTTAGAAAACGCGATCCTTTTCCAGAATCTGGCGGAAAGCGAATCCAAATTACGCACGGTGTTGGAAAATTCGCCCGAAGCCATTATCGGTATGTCGCGGGAGCATTGGATCAGTACCTGGAACCGTGGCGCGGAAAAAATATTTGGTTACCTGGTCCCCGAGGCGTTGGGCAAACCGTTGACCATCCTTTTCCCAAAAAACGCGGGGGCCGATTTTAAAAAATTGCTCAATCTCGTCATGGAAAAAGGATCGGTGCGCGATTTTATGTTGCCGGGGCAAGCCAAAGACGGTCGACCTTTGGAGCTTTCGGTTTCTTGGGGGGGCCAGCACCAGGATTTTTGGATGAACAAGGAATGGACCCTCGTGATCCGCGACATCACAGAATCCCGTCGGCTGCAACAGCAACTCATCCGGTCGGAAAAACTTTCCGCTGTAGGACAACTCATTTCGGGTATCGCTCATGAGCTCAACAATCCGTTGCAGGCGGTGGTGGGGTATTCCGATATTTTAGGTGACGATATGAAGGATCGGTTGGCCTCTCCCGATAAGGGGCAGCGCTTAGACCCCAAGGCCATCTTGAATGATCTGCGCATCATCACAGAGAACGCCATGCGGTGCCAAAAAATTATCGAAAACCTACTGCTTTTTGTTCGGCAGGGGGACATCGAAAAACGGCCTGTAGACCTGGCCCACGTCGTGGAATCTTCCCGGGAATTGTTGCAATACAAATTGAAAAAAGCGGCCCACATCGAAGTGACAGTGGACATCCCCAAGAGCGTTCCTTTCGCGAAGGGAAATCTTCAACAGGTTCAGCAGGTGTTCGTTAATCTCATCAACAACGCCTGCGATGCCATGGGGACCAACACGGGGAAGAAGACCATCCACGTGTCCGCCCGGGAAGAACCACCGGGAATGATCCATGTGGAAGTGACCGACAATGGTCCCGGGGTCCCCGAGTCGGCCCGGGAGCGGTTGTTCGAACCCTTTTTTACGACGAAACCGGAAGGACGCGGAACGGGGTTGGGTCTTCCCGTGTGCAAACAGATCGTTGAGGAACATGGAGGGAAAATAGGTTTTATTACGGAGATCGGTCAGGGGACAACGTTCCTCTTTGATCTCCCCGCGTCTCCGGACGCCGCCGTGCCGTCCTCCGCCCCATCGGCGCCCTTGCCGGTCGTGCGCGGGAAGTCGATCCTTCTGGTTGACGATGAACCCGATGTCCTGGGATTTTTGTCGAAAGTTATTCAGGCGGAGGGGAACCACATGGAAGTGGCCGCATCGTTAAAAGACGCCATTGGTCACGCCGCCCAACAACCTTTCGATTTGATCGTCACGGATGTTCGGTTGGGGGAAGGAACCGGTTTCTCTTTGTACGAGAATTGGAGCTTGTGGTCCAATCACCCGCGCCCCCTTTTCCTCTTTATGACGGGGGACGTGTTGAACGGCACGATCGTGGCCGACATTGAGAACCGCGGGTTGCATCTTCTCCATAAACCCATTGATTTGGCCACGTTCCAGCGGGCCATCCGAAGTTCCCTGGCCCCCCCGGTCGAGGGACATTGAACCTTCTCCCTCCAAAAAGCTAGAATGCCACCACTCTAAGAGAACTTTGTTGGTCCTGAGGCCGGGAGTTTTATGCTCATTTTTTTATTTTCCCATTGACGTTTCCCTTCCGCCCCGGCCGTGTACCGTCTTCTTGATCAAACCATGATGTCTCGGGCGCTCTCTCTCGCTGAAGAACGGGGGGGGGGGGCCCATCCGAACCCCCGTGTGGGATGTGTCATCACTCGGGGGAAACGTATCGTGGGGGAGGGATGGCACGAGCGGTTTGGGGGACCCCACGCGGAAATTTTGGCGTTACGTCGGGCAGGTGTTCAGGCCCGCGGGGCCACAATGTATGTGACCTTGGAACCCTGTCCCCATTGGGGAAAGACCCCTCCGTGCGCTGAGGCGGTGGCCCGGGCCGGTGTGGCACGAGTGGTGGTGGCGGTTTCCGATCCCAGTCGGCGTTTGACGGGACGGGGAATCGCTCATCTTCGTCGTGCAGGGGTGCGGGTGGACTGTGGCCTCCTGAGGGAAAAGGCCGTTCAGTTGAATCCTGGATTTTTTTCCCGGGGAAAGCGCGATCGGCCCTGGGTGATTTTAAAAATGGCTCAGACGTTGGATGGAAAGATTGCGTCGCGGACAGGGGCTTCCCGCTGGATCACGGGTCCCCGGGCGCGTGCGTTGGGTCACCAATTGAGGGCCGCCTCGGATGCGGTGTTGGTGGGGGGGGGAACAGTTCGTCGGGACAACCCGGGCCTGACAAGTCATGGAAAGGGTGTTGATCCTGTTCGGGTGGTTCTGTCTCGGTCTCTCCGTTTGCCTGTCGGTGCAAAAGTTTTTCGACGGGATGTTCCCGTTTGGGTTTTATCTGAGAGCGGGGGGACCCGAGCCAACGTTCGCGGGTTGGAGAACGCGGGGGTTTCTGTGATCCCGGTTCTTCGGGGCCCAGAAGGAATGAGCCCCCGCCACGCGCTGGTCGCCCTGGCGCGACGGGGGGTGAACCAGTTGTTGGTGGAAGGCGGGGGGCGGACCGCGGAATTCTTTTTGTCCGCAGGAATGGTGGATGAGGTTTATCTCTTTGTGGCCCCCTTTTTTCTGGGGGGACGGGAAGCACCCACGTCGGTTGACGGTCGCGGGTGGGCCTCTCCCGGAGAGGGGCCACGGCTTCATGAGGTAAACGTGACTCCTCTCGGGGACGATTACCTGATTCATGGTTATATGAAATCCAGGAGAAATTAACGTGTTCACAGGAATCATTCAGTCCAAAGGGAAGGTGGTGGAACGAAAAGGCCTCCGTCTTGTCGTTCGAGCCCCTCTCGCGCGGGCACGGGTGGGGGATTCTGTGGCGGTGAACGGGGTGTGTCTGACGATTGTGAAATCGACGGGTTCATCCAAGGCACGCCTTCTGGGATTTGATTTGTCCCAAGAAACATTGGATCGAACGACAATGGGCGAATGGAAGCCCGGGCGTACCGTCAACGTGGAGCCGGCTCTCCGTGCGGGGGATCCCATGGGGGGGCATATGGTGCAAGGGCATGTGGACGGCGTGGGGCGGGTTGAGGCGCGACGAGACGAAAAAGGATGGAGCCATATCACGTTTTCCTTTCCCTCGGTGATGAGAGATTTTTTTGTGGACAAGGGGTCTGTGTCCATTGACGGCATTAGTTTAACGCTCTTGAATCCCAAGAAAGGGCGTTTCGGCGTGGCGGTGATTCCACACACGGATCAGGTGACCACATTGGGAGAGGTTCGGCCGGGAGATCCGGTGAACTTGGAAGCGGATGTGATGGCGAAACAAGTAGCGACTTTGATTAAAGGGCGGCGGCGATGGTAACGTTTCAATCGGTAGCGGACGCGCTGAAAGATTTCAAACGGGGTAAACCGCTGATTGTCGTGGACGACCCGGGTCGGGAAAACGAAGGAGACGTGGTCATTGCCGCGGAAAAGGCGACGCCGGAAGCCATCAATTTTATGGCGAAAGAGGCCCGGGGTCTGATTTGTGTCCCCATGTTGGGCGACCGATTGGACCGTCTTAACGTTCTTCCGATGGTGGAACGAGGCGAACCGCGTGAGGCGGCTTTTACCATTTCGGTCGATGCCAAGAAGGGGGTCACCACCGGGATCTCGGCCCACGACCGGGCGCGGACCGTGCGGGCTCTGGTGGACCCCCGCACCCGTCCCGAAGATCTTCGTCGACCAGGGCACATTTTCCCACTCCGGTACAAGGAGGGAGGCGTGTTGGTTCGGTCCGGCCACACGGAGGCGGCCGTGGACTTGGCCCGGTTGGCGGGGTTAGCCCCCGCCGCGGTTATTTGCGAAATCATGAACGATGATGGCAGTATGAGTCGCCTGCCCGCTCTCGGGACCTTTGCGCGTCGGCATGGCTTAAAAATTGTGACCATCGAAAGTTTGATCGCTTACCGGCGTCGCCATGAGCGGTTGGTGCGACGGCTGGTTTCGGCGAATTTACCCACCCGGTTTGGGCTGTTTAAAATTCATCTCTATGAAGATGTCCCCACCGGGGAGCATCACGTGGCCTTGGTTCGAGGGGAGGTGGCGGGATCCCCCAACATTTTAGTTCGAGTTCACTCGTCTTGTTTTACGGGGGATGTCCTTCATTCGCTTCGTTGCGATTGCGGGGAACAGTTGGAAAAAGCGTTTGAAAAAATCAATGGGGCGGGGAAGGGAGTCCTTCTTTATATGCACCAGGAAGGACGCGGGATCGGATTGATGAACAAGCTTCACGCCTACGCGTTGCAGGAAACCGGTTTGGACACGGTTCAGGCCAACCGCAAGTTGGGTTTCAAGGCGGATCTTCGGGAATATGGGATCGGAGCGCAAATTCTGGCTGATCTGGGCCTGTCCAGCGTGCGCCTTTTGACGAACAATCCCAAGAAGATCGTGGGGATTGAAGGATACGGTTTGCGCGTGACTCAACGGGTGTCCCTGGAAATCCCTTCCAACCGGCACAATCGTCGCTACCTGGCCACGAAGCGGTCCAAAATGGGCCACCAATTGGAGGGACTGTGAAACGTAAGCCATCGTCCGTGCCATCCGCCCTTTTGGAGGGGCGGGGTCGCCGATTTGCTGTGGTGGTGGCGCGTTTTAACAAGGACATTACGGGAAAATTGGAAGAGGCCTGTGTTCGGACGTTGGCGTCCCATGGGAGCAAGACGCGCGTCGTTCCCGTTCCGGGTGCTTTTGAGCTTCCCCTGGTGGCTCGTCGACTGGCCCGTTCTCGAAAATTCGATGGGGTGATCGCGTTGGGATGTATTATTCGCGGGCAAACGCCCCACGATCGATACATTGCCCAGGAAGTTTCCCGCGGGTTGGGCCAGGTGGCGCTTGAAACCGATGTCCCGGTCATTTTTGGAGTCTTGACCCCGCTCACCCTCCGTCAAGCTCAGGCCCGGGCCGGTAACGGTTCCTCCAACAAAGGGGCGGAAGCCGCGTTAGCGGCCCTGGAAATGGCGAATTTAGGGAAGTTGGTCTAAAATGGGGCTGCGTCGACAATCTCGGGAAGCGGCCCTTCAAATTCTTTATTTGGCGGATGTCGCACGCCTGCCTTGTCCCGAGGCGGCAACGATTATTTGGGCGGGGGCCAACTATCCCCCGAAAGCCCGGCGGTTTGCGGATGTTTTGGCCGCGGGATCTTTGGCCCATCGGCCGGAAATCGATCTTCTGATCACTCGACACGCGGACAATTGGGAGATTTCTCGCATGGCCGCGGTGGACCGGAACATCCTTCGGTTGGCCACGTTCGAATTGTTGTTCGAGTTGGATACCCCGGTCTCGGTCGTGATCGATGAGGCGGTTGAAATTGCCAAGAGTTACTCCACCGTGGATTCCGGTAAATTTGTTAACGGTATTTTGGATCAAATCAAAGCCAGCCGTCCCGCGCCACCTCCCGCGGTGGACCCCGGCAGCCAACGGGAATTGTTCCCCACGTGATGGAACAGACTGTTTCCCCTCAAGCTCAGGCGGAGGCTCTGCGGCAAGAAATTCGTCGGCACGATCGGCTGTACTACGTGGACGCTCGACCCGAAATTTCTGATGGTGAATACGATCAGCTGTTCCTTCAATTGAAGGCACTGGAAGCGGGGCACCCCAACCTCGTGACCCCGGACTCTCCCACCCAACGGGTGGGGGGGGCCGCCACAGCGGATTTTCGTCCGGTGACACATCCTGTTCCTATGTTGTCCCTGGACAATGCTTTTACAGAAAAAGATCTTTTAGAATGGAAAGAGCGCGTGGCGAAAGGCCTTCCTCCCGGGGAGACGGTGGTCTATACGGTGGAACCGAAAATTGACGGGGTGGGATTGGCGCTCCTCTATGAGCAAGGGGTCTTGGTTCGCGCCGCAACACGGGGGGACGGCGAGACGGGCGAAGAGGTGACGGCCAATGCCAAAACGATCCGCGCCATTCCCCTTCACTTGGAAGGTCCGTACCCACCACGCTTGGAAGTGCGGGGGGAGGTCTATGCCCCAAAAGCGGATTTTGAAAAATTCAGTCAACGTCTTTTGGAAAAGGGAGCCCCCGTTCCCGCCAACCCTCGGAACTTCGCGGCGGGGAGTTTGCGTCAAAAAGATTCGCGCGTGACGGCTGAAAGGCCTCTTCGCTATTTTGTCCATTCCTATGGGACAGTGGAAGGGGCCGTTTATGATTCTCATGCGGAATTTCTCAAGGCCTGTCGTTCCTATGGTTTACCGGTGGATTTGAAAACGATGGGGGGCCTTCCTTTCGATTCTGTGGTGACCGTGTGTCGCCAGTTTCAAGAAGGGCGGGCGGCCCTCCCTTATGAGGTGGATGGGGCTGTGATTAAAGTGGATCGAATCGATCAACAAAAGCGATTGGGCGCCACGTTTAAATTCCCTCGTTGGGCCGTGGCGTTTAAATTCCCCGCGGCCCAGGCCACCACGCGGGTTCTGGACGTGGGGCTGTCCGTAGGGCGCACGGGCGCCGTGACGCCGGTGGCCAAACTCGAACCGGTGGAATGTGGCGGGGTGACCTTGGCGAGCGCTTCCCTTCATAATTTTGATGAAGTGAAACGGTTGGATGTGAAAATCGGCGACTGGGTTTTGGTGGAACGGGCTGGGGAAGTCATACCTAAAGTCGTTCAAGTGATTTTTTCCAAACGTCCCGCCGACGCACGTCCGGTTCTGGTGCCCAGGGCCTGTCCCGCTTGTCGGGGCGAAATCGTTCGCTCCAAGGAAGACGAGGTGGTTTTTCGGTGTGTCAATTCGGCTTGTCCCGCCCAAATCGAAAAAAGTCTTCTCCATTTTGCCAGTCGCGACGCCATGGACATTCAGGGGTTAGGGGAAGCGGTGGTGGCGGAACTCCGTTCAAAACAATTCGTCTTGGACTTGGCCGACATTTACCGAGTCACCAAAAAACAACTTTTAACTCTAGAGGGATTTAAGGAAAAGAAGGCCGATAACCTTTTGAAGGGGATCGCCGAATCAAAATCCCGTTCCCTTGCCCGTTTCTTGAACGGGCTGGGAATTCGGGATGTGGGGGAGAAGGGCGCGATCCTTTTGGCCGAACATTTTGGCACTCTGGATAAGCTGGTGAACGCCACGGAAGAGGATCTTCGCGCCTTGCATGAAGTTGGGCCCGTTATGGCGGCGTCCGTGGCAGGCTATTTTCGCCAACCCATGGGACGTCGGTTGATTGAAAAGTTTCGCCAGGTGGGGGTGGACCCTGTGGAAGAGGCTCGGCGGGCGGGACCTTTTTCGGGTAAGATTGTGGTGTTTACTGGGACGCTCACGCAACTCTCCCGTGCCGAAGCCGAACGCCTTGTCCGTGAGTTGGGGGGAAACACCTCTTCTTCGGTTTCAAGCCAAACTTCTTTTGTGGTGAGCGGAGCGGCCGCCGGTTCCAAACTTCGGCGGGCACAATCTTTGGGGGTTGAGGTGATGAACGAAGACGAATTTCTGAGACGATCGGGGCGCTGAAACGGGGGTCTCCACGTGGTGAATTATTCGTTCCATGGATGAGAGCACCCGAAAAGCGATGGATCAGGCTTTGCGATGGCTGACCTTCAGGGCGCGAAGCCAACGTGAAATGGTGGAGCGGTTGGGGCAGAAGGGCTTCACCGCTGAAGTGGTTGATCTTACGGTGTCCCGTTTGGGAGAACTGGGGCTGTTGAACGATTCTGTTTTGGCCCGGGACATGGCGGATTCCCGTCGACGCGGGGGGCGGGGAGATCACCGGATCCGGCAAGAGCTCCGGAAACGGGGCCTCCCAACAGAGACTATTTCGGACGCGATGGCCGTTCCCTCGGTGGACAGTGGTGCGGAACGGGCATGGGCCGCGCTCCGGAAACGTGGCGATCGAATGAAAGGTATGGAACGGGACCGGGCCTACCGTCGGTTGCATGGTTATTTAATGAGGCAGGGTTTTGGTGTGGACGAAACACGGCAGGCTTTGAAACGCTATTTCTCGGGGGAACCCGAAATCGGGGAGATCATTGAACCATGAAAAAATCGTGTGAAATTAGCCGCGTACTTATTTCTGTTTCCAGCAAAGACCGCATTGTGGAGTTGGCCTACGGTCTCTCGGAATTGGGGGTTGAAATCCTTTCTACGGGGGGGACTTCCAAAACACTTCGCCAGGCTGAACTCCGGGTTCAGGAGGTTTCTGACCTCACGGGATTTCCGGAAATTTTAGACGGCCGGGTAAAAACGTTGCATCCCAAGGTTTTTGGAGGGCTTCTCGCTCTGCGCGGAAAAGAATCCCACGCCCAGGATATGGAGAAACATGGCATTCCCCCCATTGACATGGTGGTGGTGAACCTCTATCCCTTTGAGTCCATTTGCGGAGACAACAGTCTTCCCGAAGAAGAAATGTTGGAATACGTGGACATCGGGGGTTCCGCGCTCCTGCGGGCCGCCTCCAAAAATTTTCGTAGTGTGGCTCCTCTGGTGGATCCGGACGATTACGTTTTAGTTCTGGAAGAGTTGAAAGAGCGGGGGAAACTTTCGGTGGAAACCCGGCGACGTTTGGCCGCCAAGGCTTTTGGCCATACGGCCCACTATGATGCGGTGATTGCGTCTGTTTTTCGTCAGAAAGCCCAGGTGAAGGAGTTCCCCGCAGAGATTGCCCCGGGACTTCGCAAGAAAGCCGATCTGCGCTACGGGGAAAACCCCCATCAAAAAGCCGCCCTCTACCAGGAATCCGGGACACGAGCCTGGGGTGTGGTGGGGGCGAAGGTCCTTCAGGGAAAACAAGTTTCTTTTAACAATTATATGGATTGCGATGCGGCGTGGCGGTTGGTTTCTTCGTTTTCCAACCCGGCCACAGTAGTGATTAAGCACAACAATCCTTGCGGTGTCGCCGAATCGGAAAGTTTGGCGGATTCGTTTCGGTTGGCCTACGGCGCCGATTCTCTTTCTGCTTTTGGCGGGGTGGTGGGGTTCAATCGAGCGGTGGACGGCGAAACGGCTCAGGAAATGTCGAAACTTTTCCTGGAATGTGTGATGGCGCCCAGTTTCCATCCTGAAGCTCGGGAAATCCTTGGGAAAAAGACCAACCTCCGACTGCTGGAACAACCGACAATTCTGGCGGATCCCTACGAATGGGATATTCGTAGGATTTCGGGCGGGTTTTTGGTCCAGGAACAGGACGCGCCGCGTCCTCTGGAAATGAAAGTGGTTTCGCGTCGGGCTCCTACTCCAGAAGAACAAATGTCTTTGGCCTTTGCCTGGCAGGTGGCCAAACAAGTCAAATCCAACGCTATCGTTTTGGCCCGGGGACGGGTGACCGCCGGGATTGGGGCGGGCCAAATGTCACGGATTGATTCTCTTAAGGTGGCCCACATGAAACTTCAGATTCCGGGGATAGGGATTAAAAAGCCTTTGCCCTTGGTCCTCGCTTCCGATGGATTTTTCCCTTTCCGAGACACCGTGGATGAAGCGGCGAAGATGGGGGTCTCCGCCATCATCCAACCGGGCGGTAGTGTCCGGGACGAAGAAAGCGTGACATCCGCCAACGAGCACGGTCTCGCCATGGTCGTGACCTCCGTCCGCCATTTCCGCCATTGAGATTCCCCCGGAATTGGTGCTATAATTGATTCACTCTGATGCAGGCATTGAATCTCAAAGGAGGGTTCCATGAAAACGATCACCTTAAGACATCTGCCGCCTCCCTTAAGTCGCCTTCTTCAACGACGTGCCATGAAGGAACGCTCGAGTTTAAACAAAACGGTTATCCGGGTTATGGAAGAATCCCTGGGTTTGGCGGCTCTTCCAAAGAAAAAACTCCACCACGATTTAGATCGTTTTGCGGGCCTTTGGACAGAAAAGGAAGCTCGCGATTTTGACCGTTTGGTTAAGGCGCAACGGAAAATAGATCCGGAAATGTGGAAATGAACCGTGTTCTGTTAGACGCCTCCGGTTACTCCGCTTTGTTTCGGAACCATCCCGGGGTGAGAAGGGCGTTGCAAGAGTGTGGCGAGATCCTTCTTTCCCCGATTGTTTTGGGAGAAATTCGATCTGGGTTTCTTGGAGGGGCTCGGCTCCGGGCGAACGAAAGAGAATTGGCCGAGTTCCTTTCGTCCGAACGGGTTTCCGTTTTGCCCATTGATGAAGAAACGTCTCAACGATACGCCGTCATTCTTCACGGGCTTCGACGCGCGGGAACTCCCATTAATTCCAACGACCTTTGGATCGCCGCTAGTGCCATGCAGCATGGTCTCACGGTGATCACCACCGACAAGGATTTTGAACGGGTTCCGCAAATCATCACGAGCTGTTTTGACCCCAAAGGATAACCTTTCATGCCGACCGGTAACGCGATTCGCGAAAAATTTCTCACATATTTTGAGTTGGGTGACCGGCGGCACCGCCGCATGCCTTCCGATAGTCTTATCCCTTCCTCCGATCCCACGCTCCTTTTTACGTCGGCGGGAATGGTTCAGTTTAAGCCCTATTTCTTGGGCCAGAAAGTTTTACCCGGCGGCCGTGCCTGCACCTCTCAGAAATGTCTTCGAACCACGGACATTGAGCGGGTGGGTTTCACCGCCCGGCACCTCACTTTTTTTGAAATGTTGGGCAACTTTTCCTTTGGGGACTACTTTAAAAAGGAAGCCATTGCTTGGGGATGGGAGTTCCTGACTAAAGAAATGGGAATCGATAAAAACCGATTGATTTCGACCATTTACAAGGAAGATGACGAAGCGTTCTCTCTTTGGAAACCGTTTCAACCGGAATCCCGCATCGTTCGAATGGGGGCGGACACCAATTTTTGGAACATGGGTCCCACGGGTCCCTGCGGCCCCTGTTCAGAAATCCTTTTTGATAAGGGAGAAAAGGAGTGCACCTGTGGGGCCGGGGCTTCCTGCACTCCCGAGAACGATTGCGACCGTTGGATGGAAGTTTGGAACCTGGTTTTTACACAATTTGACCGCCAGGAGGACGGGAGTTTGCAATCCCTCCCTCAAAAAAATATTGATACAGGGATGGGACTCGAGCGGCTCACCGCCGTGGTTCAAGGGAAACACACGAATTTCGAGACGGACCTCTTCACCCCCTACATCACGAAGACCGAGGAATTGCTGGGGCGATCCTCCCGCGGGTTGAGCGGGAAAGATTTGGCCCCGTTTCGCTTAATTCCCGATCATGCCCGTTCATCCATCTTTATGATGGGCGACGGGATTTTGCCCACCAACGAGGGACGGGGTTATGTTCTCCGCCGTCTCATTCGCCGAGCGGTTCGGCATGGCCGCCAACTGGGTCGCAAAGAACCGTTCCTTTATTTGATCGGTGACGTTGTCCTCCGAGAAATGGCAGGCGCCTATCCGGAATTGGCCGCGAAACGGGAGAGCCTTCTTTCGATCCTGCGCCAAGAGGAAGAGCGGTTCTTTGAAACCTTGGAAAGCGGGACAGCCCGGTTGGAAGAGATCGTGGGGGCTGTTCTTGCCAAGGGGAATAAATCGATGCCGGGGGCGGACGTTTTTCGCCTTTACGATACCTATGGTTTTCCTCCCGACATGACCCGGGACATGCTGGCGGAGCGTGGGCTCACCTTTGAGGAAAAAGAATTTGAAGAGGCCCAACGGCAGGCCCAGGAAACCGCCCGGGGGGCCTGGAAGGGATCCGGTCAGGAAGACGCCGGGTTTTACGCCACGATAGCACGGGATCTCGGGGCCACCACTTTTAGTGGATATGAGACCTCCGAACAGACGGTGACTATTCAAGCGATGATTCATGACAAAAAAATAGTGGGAAATTTGTCCCAAGGGGATGAGGGTGAAATCGTTTTGGCAGAAACGCCCTTTTATCCGGAAGGCGGCGGCCCCGTCGGTGACACAGGAACATTTCTTTGGGCGGAAGGTGAAGCCACTGTTTTGGACACACAGCGTCCCGTGGAAGGGTTGATCGTTCACCGGGTGAAGATGGTTCGGGGTAACTTAAAGAAGGGGGATCGGGTCACGGCCCGGGTGGATGGGGAACGCCGCGCGGCTCTTAAGCGTCACCACACGGCCACTCACCTTCTCCACGCTGCAATGCGAAGAGTTCTTGGGACCCACGTGAGCCAGGCGGGGTCCATTGTCACGCCGGAAAAACTCCGTTTTGATTACACCCATACCGGGACCCCAACCACCGACGAATTGCGCCGAATCGAAGAGGACGCCAACCGGAACGTTTTAGCCGATATTGGCCGGCCGGAACAGACCCCTGAAATGTCCCTGGTGGAAGCTCAAAAGGTGGGGGCCATGGCTTTCTTCGGGGACAAATACGGGGAGAAAGTCCGTGTGGTGAAGTTTGGCGAGGCCACGACCGAGGTGTGTGGTGGTATTCATGTGCTTCGGACCGGGGAAGTGGGGGCCATTAAAATAACTTCGGAATCTTCGATTGGTGCGGGAGTCCGGCGGGTGGAAGCGGTGGCGGGTTTACGGGCCCTGGATTATTTAAGAAGTCTGGAAGAATCGGTTGAACAGATTGCTGAAAAACTTAAGGTCTCCCCCGGGGAGATCAACGTCAAGATTGATCGAGCCCTGCAACGGCAACGGCAGTTGGAAAAAGAAATTGAAGACCTTCGTTTAAAAGCCGCCCAAGGGGGCGGTTCCTCAGGGGGGCCTGTCGTTCAAGAAGTGGGTGGTGGACGCTGGATCGCCCACGTGGCTGTTGGGTTAGACGAAAAATCCCTTCGCGCCTTCTCAGATAAACTCAAGGACAAGTCGGAAGGAACAGGTGTGTTGGTGGTTACGGGAGGGGCGGAGAAGATCTCTTTTGTTGTTTCCCTGCCACCCGTTTTGGTCCAGGCCGGATGGAGTGCGGGAAAGATTGCCCAGGCCATGGCCGCCAAAATTGGAGGACGAGGGGGAGGGCGACCGGAATTCGCCCAAGGGGGAGGCAAGGCGTTCGAACCCCTAGAGAAGATTTTCGAGGATCTGCCCTCCCTTTTAAAGAAGTAGTAGAATCACCCATTATCGAGCTTCCCCATTTTGTGCCTGTAGCTCAATTGCGACGGAGGCGTGGGAGCCAACGAAGTGGTTGAAGGCCGATAGGCCGGAAACCAGATAGAGGGGAACAATTTTGTGCCTGTAGCTCAATTGGATAGAGCGTTGGCCTCCGGAGCCAAAGGCTGAGGGTTCAAGTCCCCCCAGGCACGAATTTAGAAAGGCAAAGGAACCTGTGTGGACCCGGCTCCGCTAAAGCGGAGCGTCCAAGGCGCTTGCCACATGGCAAGCAGGACCCCCAGGCACGTATTTAGAAGGTTACCAGTCTCCGGAAAAAATTTACAACATCGTTACAACTCCTTAAGGAAGATTTTCTAGATCAATTAGTAGATTAGGGGGATGAAGACCTTCCTCCGCCTCCAACGGATTGTTGCTGGGACAATGGGTTTGTTGTTATTTGGAACCCATTGCCTTTTTGCATACTCGACGGAATCGAATATTTGGGCCGAGCGGCGGAAAGCCCGGGAACAGCGTTCTTCTCCGACACTCTTGGCTTCTTTGCCTGTTGGTTCACCCGAACTTCTCTTCTCCTCCTCGTTGCCTTCCCTCCAAAGCATAGGGGTTTCGCTTTCCCCAAGTGTCGCCCACTCTGTCCCAAAGGGATTCCTGAAAGACCATCAAGATCTGTTGTCGGCGCTCTCTCCGGCATACGGAACCATTCGAAAAGTTTCGCTCAGTCTCCCGTCCAACCGTTCCACCCCTGTGGTCATCCACATTCAAGATGTACATCAAAATTTGGATGCCCAAAAAAACATCGGTCGGTTGGTGGATTCTCTCCTCACTTCTAAGCAGGCGGGACTTATCGCTCTGGAGGGCACCTGGGGAGACATCGATCTCCAACCTTTTCGAGATTTCCCTCATCGAGAGGCCGTGCAACTCAGTGCCGATTACCTCTTAAAAGAAAACAAGATTTCCGGCCCGATCCATGCGGTTCTCACGGGGAGCGGGCCCCTCCCTCCATTGATCGGGGTTGATGACCCTACCCATTACAACGCGAATGTGGAGGCCTATCGGAACTCCGCTCCCCGAATTGAGGGGATGAAGAGAATCCTCGCTCAACAGAAGGCGGCCCTGGACCTTGAAAAGTCCCGTGTTTTTACTCCTAAGCTCAAAGCTTTGGACTCTGCGGTGGAGGCCTATCGGTCCGGACAGTTGGGACTAGGGGACTATGTTGATGCTCTGACCAACGCTTCGTTTGGGATCGAGACTCCCTCCTCGATTCGGAATTTCCAGAAAACCCTTGCCATGGAAAAAACACTCGATTTTAATCAGGTGGAACGGGAACGCGCCGACTTGATAGGCCACCTGGTTAAAAAACTGACCCGTTTGGAAATGGAAGAACTGACCCGTCAAAGCGTGGCCTACCGTTCGAGCCAAGTGACGTACGGCGATTTCTATTCTTACCTGCAGGGGCTCTGTCACCGAACGGGTATTTCGTTGGAATCGTATCCGGCCATGAAGAGCTATATCCATTACGTTTTATGGGCCGATGCTATAGAGGCGGAAACTCTTTTAGGTGACTTGAATACCCTGGAACGGAAAGTTTTTGCCACCTTGGCGCCCACGTCGGAGACCCAAGGTCTCATCGATCAATCCCATGCCGCTCACCTCACTCGGAAATTGGTGGAATTCAGTTTGACTCCGGAGGAATGGAAGGACTATCGGTCCCTCTCCATCCTGGGCCAAAATTTTTCATCTTTTGAGGATTTCTATCGGGAAGCCGATGCCCGAGATCGTTCCATGGCTGAAAACCTGCTTAAAAGCATGAATTCGATAAAATCATTGCCGGTATCGATCCTGGTGACGGGCGGTTATCATTCCCCGGGGCTTATCGCCCATTTAACCCAGGCGGGCGCCACGGTCATTAGCGTCACCCCAAAAATAGAAAAACTGGAAACAGTCCAGGGATTCTCTTACCTTTCTGTTTTCGCGCAGGAAAAAACCCCGCTCGATCAACTCTTTTCCGGTGAAAAATTGTTTCTTTCTCAGGCGCCGATCCCACGACAGGTCGCGACCCTTGTACTGCCTGGCATGATCGCGGTCGCCGATGGTGGGAAAACGGCGAAGGTGGAGAGCAGTTTCCTATCCTTCGTCCCGTCTTCTGTGGCAGGCCGGATCCGTCAAGTCACCGCAAAGGTACAGGCGGATTATGCCCATCTCACCACCCGTTTTAAAAACGGTTGGATTTTTACCGTTGAAGCGACAACAGTCGGACCCGCAAACGAACGCCAATTTAAAATGGAGGTTCTCAAACAATCCCTCAATCCTCTTAAATTGATCCAAGAACAGCGTTTTGTCCTTCCCGCGGCAGTGGCCGTGACGGCCACAGCGGCGATCGGCTTGGCGACCCAGACGCCCCTGCTCTTTCCGTTGGCTTTCCTATTCGGCCTCTTAACCCTCGCCTGGTATGAACGGGGGTTTGTTCGGTTTCACCCGCGAGAAAATGCACGCCTCTTTAAGATAACTGAAAATCAATACGATAATTACGTCCGCCTTGGGTTTTGGATGTTTGGGGGACTGACTCTGTTGTCCCTCCTCTCGGCCCTGTCGGGCCTTCCCGGGTTCGATGCTCAAGCGGTGGCCACCATCTTTATTCGACACGTTTTTGGCTACGGTCTTCTCTATCATGCCCTTTTCAACGTCGTGAGCCCGGTGAAGGCTACCGCGAAACTGAACGTGCCTTCTCCCGTGGGCGAACCATTAATATCTGAAGAGAAGGCGAAACTATTGGCCTATTCCATTGTAGATAGGGCGTCTGAAAAAATGCGTCCCCCATTGAAGAAACTATTTGATGCTCGGATTGAATTCATAAGGGAACCGCGGAATTACGCAACGTTTGACCGGCGAATCCGGCTGGTGGGGACAAAAATGTTCGAGGGGCTTAAAGAGGGCCATTTAGCCGTGGATGATCCCTTGTTGGCTGACGCCCTTTTTCTCATGCTGGTAAAGGGTTCCATCAAAGAAATCGTTTGGGAATTATCGGAACAAAGCCGTGCCGCGATTCAGGAAGCGGGGGGAGACCCCTCCCTTATAATGAACGTGTTTTCGCCGGCAACCATTCAAGCCGTCATGGAAAAATTAATGGCGTCGGGCGTTTTACAAGATGGGCAACTGAATGTGGCCTTGGTTCAGGAGACAGGCCATGACGAACGGGATTTTGAGTCGGACCCTTCCCTCTACGCCATATATGCCGACCAAGTCGCCGTGGCTATTCGAAAAACAATTCTTCTTAGAGCATCGAAACTTCCCGCGAACCATACCCACCAAACGGTTTTAAAAGAAATCGCGGAAACATTGGGGGAAGATACCTACGGCGATTTGCGTTTCTCGTTAACCGGCCGGAATATCGCGTCGTTAAGTGGGGGGGGGCGTTCGGGAGATTGCACGGCTCCGGGCCGGGTAAATTTCTGGACCCAGGGGGCCTGGAACACGACGTTGGAAAACTTAGAATTCGAAACCTACTTTGAGGGCGGCTTTTTCGGTCGATTTATCGGCCTCGTTGGAATGTCGGACAACCAATTGACCCTGTGGATTCACGCCATTGAATTTTCCCCCGTGGCGCGGAACCCCGGCGCGGCTTCTTCGATGACCGCGTCCAACGTGCAACAACGCCTGGTCCTCGAATCCCTCCGGTTTATCAATGCCTTCGCTCAACGGGCCGGAATTAACAATGTGGAATTGACCGGGATCTCGAATTCCGTCGGCTACGTGGATATTTTGCCCGGCCTCCTTGCCGGGTTGAAAAGCGATATTTCAGGTCCCGGACTTCGCCCCACATCCTTTACCCTTCTCAACCCCTTTGATGGAGCGCGGCGCGTCGCGCCATTGGTTCGCCCAGACGATAAACCCAATGCGTTTGTTTCCACGTATCTTCAGGGCTGGCGGACGCCCACCAACTTCCTTCCAGAAACGGTGGGGGAAGAAGAGGCTCCCACCGAAACTTCCACCGTCCCGTTGGGACGTGGACAGGTCCCCGTGGGTGATCTCGATCGAGCCGCCCCCATTCTGATGGATATGATCGCGGACGTCATATATGATGAACAGAAATCCCTTTATGCTTTAAATTGGGACGGCTACCAAAAAACCATTCAATCGGCGTTGGAGGCGGACGATCCCTTGTCGTTTTGGGAAAATTCCATCCGTGATATGTCGGACCAAATCCGGCGTTGGACCGATATCTTCGATCCCGGCGCCATGCCGGCCATCGACAAAATCTTGGCAAAAGCGAACGGTCTTGGCCAGGTCAAAGGGATTAAATTGATTAAACAAACGCTGATCAACAACCGAGCCCTGGCCGATAACGTGCCCCATGTGGCGGCTTTTTTATACAGGGGAAAAAAGACCTATTCCTATTTGAAGGATTTTACAAAACATCACAAGGAGGTGACCCAACAGGAATGGGAACAAACACTGGAAGAGACGGCGATTGACTTAAATGATGTTGCCGTTAACATGCGAACAAACCTGCCTTCTGTGAAACGTATTTTTGAATACTGGGTAATCTATCGCCGGGACAAAACGCGCGTTCCCATGGATATTGAAACTTTTATAGCCATCTGGGCGGAGAGGCCCATTTTGGCCGAAATCACCCCTGAGGAATTCGATTCGAAATTAGTGCCGCTCTGGAAAGGCGCTGTGCTCGCGAGGGTCAACCCGACATCCTTTCAACTGCGGCGAAGTTCTGAACTCACAGCCATATACAAGAGGTTGAGATCCAATTTGAATCAATTCCTTGCCTTTGAGAACGTCACGGGGGTCGGCGTGATGACCGTGATGAATAAAATCCATCCCACACTCCAAGCCGAGTTCAAAGATCGGCTGGCCCGTTCCGGTTTTAATTCGCCAGAAATCATTGAGCTTCTTTCCAGTCAACCCACCCCAGTCATTAACTATTACCTCAGGTTCAAGACGTCCCGTGAAAAAGTGGGCCATAGCAGTTCGACGATCGATACTTTTTCGCTCAGCCAATTAACCGGGGATGGTTATTTGAAAGGGTCGTCGCCTGAAAAAGCAGAAGGGGAGGAACATAATAATTTATCTGACCGTCATGACTCGGGCCGAGCGACGAGCCGTTGGATGACGCGATTGTTTGAGGGGGTGGGGTTTTTACTGGGGGGTGAGGAAGGGCGGGAAAAGGCCGGAAAACATTACAAGGATCATGCGCCGATCTATGAGTGGACCTTGGGACTCACGGGAATGTTTGTTAATTTCGGGGCGATTCTTTTTTTGTCGGGCTCAGGTTTGGTTGGAGTGGTCGCCCCGCTTCTCGGGGCTGTCTTTGGAGGATTGTTCTTTGTGTCGCATTTTGGGAAGGAACCCAAGACTCCCATCAACGTGAGTGTTTCCAACGCCGCTGTCATGGCGTTTATTTATACCGCGCTGATCATCATCACCCCTTTCCCGCTTTTAGAGTTTCTTGAATACCGTTCTTTCGTTTCGGTCTTTCTGTTGTCCGTGGTTGCTTCCTGGTGGGCGGGGGCCCTGGCGCTCCATAGGTCCTTTGATAGGAAACGATCTGAAATGGACATAAAGAAAGTCACTCTTTCTGATCCGAAATTAAAAACAGATGAATACCTCTGGTTGAGAAACTTTTTAGCACGACAATATCTACTTGATATTCGAACGATGGAACGAGTCTTTGAGGGCGGGACGTCGGAAGTTCCAAAAGTTTCCTATCGCATCCAAACGATGAAGGGCGAGATTTTCTCTTTCCGGATTGTTGGGGAATCCTTAACCTCCGCTCGCGGTATTGTTTCTACCCTTTTAGAATCGAAAGCCCTTCTTGTTCCGCATTTCCCCCATGCTGATGAGCGATTTCCAGAAGACCGTTACATCCTTCTCTGGGAGGGAATTCGATGGGTTCTCGAACAACATTCTGAACAGGGGTCCATTCCATTAACTCCCCTTTCCGAATTGACTTCTTCCCCTGAACCGGCGGAATTGACGGCTGAAAGGAGTTTGGTGACCGAAAAAGTTCTTGCTGAGTTGGGGGAGCGGCCGACCGATCTCCGTGTGAGAGATTTTATGGATCACGCGGCCCGGTTAACAGTGGAAAAATATTCTGAGCGGGCCATTGAAAAATCGATTGTCCCGACTTTCCCCTGGATCGAGGAAGGCCAAGGAACCCATGTGTTGTTTGTTGATGCGGAAAGCGTTCGAACGGCGGCCCAGCGTGAGAATCTTTCGGCGTTGGTGGCGGGGCGGTCCAACTGGGCGATAATCACCAACTCAAAGGGTTTGTCCGTTCCAGGAGTTGATTCTCAATTTGTATTCTTCCGGCCCGAAGTCTTTCCTGATGTAAAAACCGAAGAAGGTGTTCCCCTGGGAATTCAAGAGGTTCTGCTTGCGAAACTGGGTGATGTTTTTGGGACGATTTTAACGGCCAGGAATGGGGCCGGTCTTCGGTTTATGCACACGCCCGTCATTCGTCTGAATCCAGAGGGTCTCACGGCTGAGCAGAAGGATATACGCGATGCCGCCGATCGCGCCTGGCTCTTGAACGCGGTTTTTAAATTGGTTCTTCCCAGCCGACTCTTGGATTGGAAAGGAATTTTCGAAACGCTCACCGCCATCGCCCGCAACGCGTAAAACGATTGTTGTTTCCCTCCAAATTCGTTAGATTACTCCCATGTTAACAATTCGGCTGGGTGTGCTTTCTTTTTTGACGGGTTATGTCTAAGAAATTCATCTCCAGGGCTTATCATGAGGCTTTAATCGAAATAAAAAAAAGAATTCGATTAGCCCACTATGAGGCCTTAAGAACAGTCAATCAAGAACTGATACGCCTGTATTGGGATATAGGGAAAACCATTGTTGACAGTCAAAGCAGGCATGGATGGGGAAAGTCTGTTGTTGAGTCATTGGCCAAAGATTTGCAATTGGATTTTCCAGGTGTTCATGGTTTTTCACCGCAAAACCTTTGGTATATGCGACAGTTTTACGCGGAATACCATAAGAACCCAAATCTCCAACCACTGGTTGGAGAAATCAGTTGGGCGAAGCATTTGGTGGTGTTGGCCAAATGCAAAACGGACATAGAACGTGAGTTTTATGTCCGCATGACAAAGAAATTCGGTTGGACAAAAAATGTCTTGATCCATCAGATAGAAAATCAAAGTTATGAAAAGACTCTCTTGAACCAAACAAATTTTAGTAAAGCTTTACCTGAAAACATAAAAAAGCAGGCTCACCTTGCCGTTAAAGATGAATACACGTTTGATTTTCTCCAGTTGGCCGAGGAACATAGTGAGATGGAACTGGAGCGATCGCTTATTGCTAAAGTGAACCGCTTCCTGACTGAGATGGGAGGAGCCTTTGCGTTTATGGGAAACCAGTATCGCTTGGAAATCGAAGGGGAAGAGTTTTTTATTGACATCCTTTTATATCACCGGCGCTTGCAATGTCTTGTCGCTGTCGAATTGAAAGTAGGAAAATTTCAGCCTGAACATGTTGGGAAAATGCAATTTTACCTCGCGGCCTTGGATGGGCTTGTTAAGGAAAAAAATGAAAACCCCTCCATTGGGATAATTCTTTGTAAAGAGAAAAGGCGTACGATCGTTGAATATGCCCTCAAAGAAAGTCATAAACCCATCGCTGTTGCCCATTACCGTGTGACATCAACCCTGCCAAAGGAATTGCGAAAGGAATTGCCGGGGCCGGACCAAATTCGGCATCTTTTGGGTGATTTGAGCTCATGAGACGGTTCCTCTCACGATCAACCAAAAAGCACAGCGGTATTTTTCTTGTGCTTTTTTTTACGGCAACGATGGTTCTTGGTTATGCCCTTTGGAAAAGTCACGGGGAATCCTTGGTGTCCTGGACTCCGGTGGCTCCGGATTTGTCTCTCCAACTGCAAGCGGGAAAGGAAGCGTATTTCCACGACGAACTGGTGGACATCATCCTTCAGCCGGCTTCCGAGGACGCGCGGCAACTTTTACGAAAATCTACGGCTCCGTTGACGGCCTGGGTGGAATGGAAAGGCGAGCCGGTGGTCACGGTGGGGGAATTGGAAAAGGTTCGGCTCCTTTTTGATACGGGGTCCGACATGTGGCGGGCCCGCTGGCCTGTGCCCTGGAACGCTTTTGATGGGGATTATCATCTGCAAATTTCAACGCGCTCCTTTCCTCCAGGAATGGGGGCCCTCACGAAAGGGCGTTTCCAAGTCATTTCCCGAAAATTCGATCCCGTTCCTGCCGGGTATGCGGTTTTACCTTTAGAAGGGTTGGGTTCTTTTTATCGGTTCCGGGGACCGGATGGGGGGGAGCCCCACTTGGGCGCCATGGCCGAATGGGCGAACTTTATTGGGGCGGACGCCGTTCTCGTCCAGGGGGCGGAGTCCAGCGGGTATTCAAAAAAACTATCCTCGGATTTTCCGTGGCAGACCAGGTCCGAAGAATCCGTGGCGGAGTTGGCTCGGGCGTGCCGTGAGCGGGGCGTGAATTTAGGTGTTTATGTTCTCTGCTATATGGTTGGTGGGCCAGCAAAATTCTCACCGGACTACGCTTACGGGTGGCACTATGAAAAAGGGCGCCCCGTTCATGGGTTAAACCGGGATGTTCGACGGGGTATTTCCATTCGGGACCCGAAACGGCCGGGGGATATCGTTAAGGTTTTGGACCGATTTGCCGCGGTGGAGGGTGTGGATTTTGTGGGGTTGGATTACATCCGACCTGTTTTTGGGGGCAATGAGCTGGTGGACGATTTTGTGCGGGAGATGCCCGGCGTTCAAAAGCCCGCGGGGTACGATGGTTGGAGCAAAGAACAACGCATGTCGTGGATCGCTCGAGGACGATACATCGCCCCACGGGCCTCCCAACGTCAGGAGATAAAATTCAAGACCACGGATCAATGGTTTTGGTATCGCGCCCATCGTACCGCGGGAGTGGTGCGGAAGATCGCCGAGGGGTTTGGCGGGAAAAAGCCCCTGTGGGCGTTTACCTTATCGTGGCAAAAAGGGTGGGAACATGGGCAAGACCCTGCCATGATGCGGGACGCCGGCGTGGATATGAACGCCATCATGCTCTACGAAGCCGATGCCGCTCAATACCGTGGGTTGGTGAGCCAATGGAATAATTACACGGAGAACGCTGCCTTTAACTTGGTGGTGGGAAATACGTTTGACTGGCGACTTCACCAAAACACACTGAACCCCGCCGGGCCTGAGGCCATGGTTCAACGAACGTTATTGGCTGTTGAAAATTTCCAAGACGATCGGCCTGCCCGAGGAATTTTCATGCACGATCTGGCCCGGGCTCTTCGCGGTGTCCTGGGTCCGTATCCCCCTCAAGAGTGGTTTTTAGCCGCCGGGAGTGCCATCACACGGGTTCGGGAGATTCATCGGGTCACTCCCTACAGAATGAGGCTGGTGGTTCCTTCCTCCTGTACCCCGAACCTGCCTCTCACGGGGACCGTGGCTTTGGACCCGAAAACCACGAATCGCCCCGTGACCGTTCGGTTCTACTCTTCCGCGGACATGCTTCTTACTCCTTCCTCCTTTGATCTGACCCCAACGAAATCGTCGGCTTCGTTCACCCTTTCTTGGAAACCAAACGAGAAGTCTCCCTTGCGCGGGGATCGGGCTTTCGTTGCCGTGCGATCTTCCCGGGAGGGAGGAGGCAACGAACGAGCCCAAGTTCATATGGCGTATATTCAAGGGGTTCGAAAATCTTCCTTTCCAGCGAATCAATCTTTTCTCAAGGAGCCGGGCGTCTCCCGTCAACGCCCCAAGGAATAACAAATGACAAGTCCCTCTCCGTTTCGCCTTCGAGGTTGGATCCTTTTCATGGGATACATGGCGCTCCTTCTCTGGGCCTTTTGGCGGTCGGGTCGCCCCGGCGAGTTCGTGCACGAAAAGGTTGACTCCAGGGCCCCTCACGCGGGGCACTTTCATGGGGACGGGGCCATCGCCGTCCTTGATATTCAAGGACCCATCGCTCTCTCCATGGGGGGGTTTGGAGGGGACGGCACCGCGGGAGGGACCTTGCGACGTCTTCGTGAATTACGCGAAGAAAAGGAGGTGAAGGCGGTCATTCTTCGTATCAATTCGCCGGGAGGAACTGTCGCTTCCGTTCAGGAAATTTATGAGTCCATCCGGATCCTCCAAAAGAGTGGGAAAAAGGTTATTGCTTCTTTTCAAGATGTGGCGGCGTCGGGAGGTTATTATATCGCGGCCTCAGCGGATCGGATCGTGGCCAATCCGGGGTCCATCGTGGGGTCCATTGGGGTAATTTTTCATCTGAATAATTTGGAGGAGTTGGCAAAAAAAGTGGGGGTAAAATCTGTCGTCATCGCGTCGGGTAAAATGAAAGATATGGGGTCCCCGACACGATCCCTTTCCGCTGAAGAGCGACAGGTTTTTGAGGGTTTGGTTCAAAGCGCCTACGGCCAATTCTTGTCGGCGGTTTCCGAAGGGCGAAAAATGCCCCTGGAAACCCTTCGCCCCCTGGCCGATGGCCGGGTTTTCACTGGGGAGCAGGCCCTGGCTGTGGGGTTGGTGGACGTTCTGGGTGGTTTTGATCAAGCGATCGAAGAAGCCAAACGCGTCGCAGGTCTTCGGGCAGACAAACCCCGTCTGATCCTTTCGGACCGTCCTTGGGACAAAATATTTCAGCTTCTCAACATGGGGGCCGCCGGGCCCTGGGGGCGGCTGGCCCGCTGGGCGGCGCCTCGGGCCTCGCTCGAATATGTTTGGGAATAAGGGGGACCTCATGGAAACGAACCCGTCGCGCGGAGGGTTGGACCTTTTGGGGCGCTTAACTTCTGAACCTGGGCAGGCACTGGAAGAAATCGTGTCGAAACCCCATTTGGTTTCAGGCGCGTTGGTGGCCTCCCTCACGGGGCTGGGGCTAACGCTGGCGGGGCCTCTTCCTTGGGACGCGGGTTTCTTCCCCCTGGGGTATCGATTCCTGACGGTGTTTTTCGGAACACTTGTTTCTTGGCTCGGTCCCACTTTAGTTCTCCATATACTTTCCCGGATATTCAATCATCAGGGGAGCCTTTCTTCGGCTCTGGCGGTGACGGGATGGGCCGGTGCGGCTTTGTGGCCGGCGTTGGCGTTCCGTCTCCTGGGGACCGGGGCGGGCCCCCTCGGGTTACTCACAACGGGAGCGATCTTCCTTTTTTACCTCTTGTATTACGGGGTGTGGTGGTGGGGAATCCAACGGGTCTACGGTTGGTCCAAGGGGCAAGGGGTGGTGCTCCTCCCCGTTTGTTTCCTGGTCACCTCCGCTCTTTCGTTCGCCCTTCGCTTGGTTTCGGGAATTGTTAATTTCGTGGGGACCGTTTTTCCTTTCCCCTCTTGATTTGTTCTCTTTTAGGGCCCATACTGATTGAGTCGTTGACAAAAACAGAGAGGGAGGAACCATGATTTGGGTCGTCGCTTTTCTTTCGTTGGGGATGGGAACTGTCGGTTTCATTTACGCGGTGACGCTTTACAACGGGTTGGTTCGGCTGAAAAACAATGTGGCCAAAGCGTGGTCCAACATTGATGTCCTCTTGAAACAGCGCCACGACGAGTTACCGAAACTCATTGAGACCTGTAAGCAATACATGAAATTCGAATCGGAAACTCTGGAAAAAATAATTCAGGCGCGCGGGGCCGTTTTCTCCGCCCGCGAATCCGGCAACGTGCAATCCCTTGGAGAGGCTGAGGGGAAATTGCGAGGCTTGATGGGCGGTCTTTTTGCCTTGGCGGAAAATTATCCGGACCTTAAATCGAATCAATCCTTCCAAAGTCTTCACACCCGGATCGCGTCCCTGGAAAGCGCCATTTCAGATCGGCGCGAACTGTACAACGAGAGTGTCACCTTGAGCAACACCCGTCGGGAGATGTTTCCCGATTCCTGGGTGGCGGCTTATGGAACCTTTCCTTCCTACCAAACCCTGAGGTTCGATCCTTCGGAAACCAAAGACGTCGACCTTCGCGCCGCTTTCAACACGCACGCTTCCTAGCATGAAGGGGTTTTCTACCGAGGGCCTTTTCGGCTCCGGCGTTTTTTTTGCGGCGGGGGCGATCCTTCCTTTCCTGACGGGGAGCGCCTCTCCCCGCGGCCTGGATCGATGGGTCCTTATCCTCTTTTGTGCGGCCCTGGCTGGGATTTCATTTTGGAAGCTTTGGAAATATGTTCGGCTGGTCCGCGCTGTGGAGGATACCCCAACGGCCAAAGTCGGGTCGGCGTCCCAAGGCGAGGTTGAATTGGCGGGGACCGCCGTGGCGGTTGAGGGAAAAACCCTGGTCTGTCCTTTAACCGGGAACCGGTGTCTCTGGTATTCGTTTAAAGTGGAACGCTACGAATCTCGGGGGAAAAGTTCCTCTTGGGTCACCCTTTCCTCGGGTCAAAGTTCGGAAGCTTTTGGACTTCAGGATGAGACGGGGACCGTTTTGGTGGTGCCTTTTGACGCGACGTTTCGCCTCCGTCAATATCGAAGGTGGAAAGGTTCCACGGCCTCTCCATTGGCCCCAGGGGGGGACCGTGGATTTTTTAGCGGGTTCCATTCCTATCGGTATACGGAGGAGCTGATTGTCCCCGGAGAAACCGTCTACGTTCTTGGATGGTTTGAGTCTCTCAGCGGAACCTCTTCTCTCCAGGGGGATCTTCATGAGAAATTGCGGGAGATCAAACGGAAACCCCAAGAGATGATGGCTCGTTTTGATTCGAATAAAGATGGAATGATCAGTGGCGAGGAATGGGACGCCGCCCGGGCCGTGGTGGAGGCCGAAATGGATCGAGAGCGAGCGCTGATCCCTCCTTCCGCGGATGTTCACCTGGTGCGTTCTCCCCCAGCGGACACGCACACCCCCTTCCTCATTTCCTCCTTTTCTCAAGAGGAATTGGCCACCACCTACAAAAGGCGCGCTTGGATTGCCCTGGGGAGTTTTTTGGCGTTTGGGTCCATTTCTGTATTTGTTCTGAGGTGAATGGGATATAATAGGGAAAGGTCATGGATTCGACACCCCCTCCTTCACCGATGGAAGTAGACACCTACGCTTATCAGCGGGAGGAACTTCTTTCCCTTCTTCGACGATTGTCCAAAACAAACGAACCGTTACTGATCCATGGGGTCCCCTGTTTGACTTCAGACGACGCCGCTCGTCTGTTGCACAAGACCCGTCAAGGGACCTCCTTCTCCGATCGGGAACGGAGAGTCCTGACTGAGGCGGGGTTCGATCTGCACAATATTTTTCCTAAGCTGTAGTGAATGATGCCCGATCCGCGCCCACTTATTGAAGAAACGTTGGCGCGGCGATTTAACCGCCGTTTCTGTGTCCTCACCAATCGGGGAACGACCGCGCTCACGGCAGCGCTTCACGCTTTGAATCGTCCCGCGGGAACGCGGGCCCTCTTCCCCGCCGTCATGTGCTCCATTCCTGTTTTCGCCGCACGGTTTGCGAAATGGGAGCCGTCTTTTTCTGATGTGAACCTAAAAGACGCCAACTTTGATCTGAATCATGTGGAAGGGGTGTTGAAGGCCGGCGGGGTCGGGGTCGTCATCCCCATTCACATGTTCGGAAAACCGGACGATATGGAGCGATTATCGGATCTCTGTGCGCGGTATGGCGTTGACCTGATGGAAGACGGGGCCCTTTCCATGGGAGCCGAATTCAACGGCCGGCCCGTGGGGTCCTTCGGGCGCATATCTTGTTTAAGTTTTGTTCGTAAAATGTTGCCCTTGGAGATGGGGGGGGCGATGTTAACCGATGAACCCTCTTTAGCCGAGAGGGCCAGAGCGTTTGTTAACAAATTTCCAGAGGAACAGGTGTCCCGGCGGAACGAGGTCTCTGCCGCCATGAAGGCGTTTCATGCCCTGACGGGTTTCGTGGCGGCGGGGAACTGGGTCCGGTCAACACTTCTGACTTCTTTCGAAGGAGAATTTCGCCGGCTCCTTTTGGCCTCCACAACCGAGGAGGATTGGTCCTCCTCTGTCGTCTTGGACGAATTGGAGAAACTCAACGATTCGCTCCAGTCCAGGCGCGCCCGGGCGGAAGTGTATGAGAACGTTCTGGGGGAGGGGCCCATTCAAGCGTTGGACCGAACTGGGTCCAGCCTTTTCGCTTACCCGGTTCGGCTGCCGGGGGTGGCGGTGGAAGATTTTCTGGCATTTTCTTTAGATCAAGGGTATACTTTTAAACGAATCGCGTACCCGGATATTCACCCGGTGTTTGGCCCGAAAGGGTTCTTCCCCAATGGGGAGACGGTGGAACGGGAAGTGATCGGGTTACCGCTGGATGAGGACCACCCGGTCTCTGCCTTTTGGGAATACGCAGCGGATTTTCGGTCGGCGGTTGAACACTATCTGAGGGTTGCGCCCCCGCTAACGAAAATGGATTGTCGGGGAAAATTGGAGTTAAGAATGGGAGGAACGGTATGAAAGGAAATGAAAGGTTCAGATTTTTCGTCGTTTTTATCGT
The DNA here is from genome assembly GCA_016788905.1 of Elusimicrobiota bacterium. Taxonomy (NCBI): domain Bacteria; kingdom Pseudomonadati; phylum Elusimicrobiota; species Elusimicrobiota bacterium. The sequence goes on along the minus strand of JAEURZ010000007.1, from coordinate 50,950 downwards.
TGGTGTTTTTGGACTAACCGCTTGTGGGGGAAAGTCGGAATCGTCGGGTGGGACTGAAGTAAAGGCGACTTCTGGCCGGGGAAATCCCGCTCAGATAGACACGAGTGAGAGAGATCTTAAACAGGAAGAAATTCAGAAACAAATCATGGAACAGCAACACCACTCCCAGCAAATGGCCAATCAGCAACGTCAAATGATTATGCAGCAAACCCAGGCCCAGCAAGCTCAGCAGCAAGCGATTCAAAACAGTCTTCAGTCTCAACGACAAACCCAACAGGCCATCGACGCGGCCAATCAGGCGCGCAAGGCCGGAAACCGTTAAACTCGTTTCTTCGGACAGGAGGATCACCCGATGACAGAATCCGACCGATTTGACAGCCAAAAACTTGTGACACTGGTGGGCTACTTTGCTACTCCCTTTGCGCTTTTTTTGGGGGGGCTGGCCGTGGCTTTTTCGGAAACGGACAGTTGGGGGAAATCCTTTTCTCTTGGACTTCTTGGATTTGCGGCGTTCTTTAATGTGGTTTTTCCCCGGTTCCTCCGCCAACAAGATGTCGTTAAAAAAAGTTGGAACGTAAAGTTTCGACTCTATATGAATCTTATCGTTAACAGTGTGGTGATTTTCCTTCTGGGGGATAAGTTTCAACCGTTGTGGCTTCTCCTCGCGCTGACGCCTTTTGCCACCGCGATTTATGGAAACCAAAGGAGAACGCTCACCAACGCGATCACCGCTTCCGTTATTTTATTCCTCATTCAGGCCCTCCGTTCGGGAGGAACCTCTGCGGATTGGGCGGTTGTTTCCGTTGAAGTGGCGTTTATCGTTTTAATCAGTTTGTTGATTAATGGAGTTGCGAATATGGCCGGGCATCCCGAAAAGTCTGTCCAGATGCCTCACGTGGGGTGAGCATTCTCCTTCCGGGTTCCCCGCTTTTCCCGTGAGTTCTGACGCTGTGGGGGCACCCCAGACTCAGCTGGATCTTTTTCCCCAGCCCCAACAATCGAAAATCACGCGAATCATCAAACGTGATGGGCGTTTGGTAGCCTTTAATAAACTAAAAATCACGAACGCCATTTACCGCGCGGCCGCCGCCTTGGGTGGGCGTGACAGGGCGCGCTCCGAGCATCTGGCGGATCAGGTGATTCAACGCATTCACGTGGCCTACCCGGCCGGATCCACCCCTTCCGTTGAAGATATTCAAGATTTTGTTGAAGGCGTCCTTATTGACAATGGGCACGCCAAAACGGCCAAAGCCTTCATTCTTTTTCGGCATGAAAAAACTCGGACGAGAGAACAAAAGCCCGAAATCGCGGGCGTTCAGGACAACATCCCCTACAAGGTTCTCTGGCGAGTTCTCTCTTGGAATGTGGACCATGGGTGCCATACGGTGAACGCTTTGAAAGAGAAGATGCAGAGAGGATGGCGATCATTGATTCGGGACGCTGAACGGTCTTATCATGAGGAAATCCGTCACGTGGCGGGTCTGATCGTTAAGAGACTCCCGGACCTGCGATTGGTGATCGTGGCGGGGCCCTCCAGTTCGGGAAAGACAACCACCACAACGAAAATCAGTGAACGCTTGAAGGAGCGGGGGCACAGTTTCCTTCTCATGAACCTGGATCATTATTTCAAAGACCTTTCTCATCAGCCCAAAGACGAATACGGGGACTACGATTTTGAAATGCCCTCCGCTTTGGACCTGGACCTGATTAACGAACACCTTGGGCTTTTGTTGGAGGGAAAACCGATCCGTATGCCCTTCTATAATTTCAAAACGGGGCTCCGTGAAAAAGAAACGAAGGAGTTTCAGTTGAAAGAGAAGGAGATCCTTTTGATCGATAGCCTTCACGGCCTTTACGATGGAATGACGCGGAGCATCGCTCCGGAAAACACCTTTCGTTTTTATATTGAGGCCCTCTGCCAAATCAAAGAGGAGGGGGGCGAGTTCGTTCGATGGGCCGACCTCCGCCTGATGCGAAGGATGGTGCGCGATAGCTGGCACCGGAGTTATGACCCCGCCATGACCGTTGGGCATTGGCACTATGTTCGCAAGAGTGAATTGCGTTATATCGTTCCCTATATTCACTCGGTGGATTATATTTTTAATGGATCGCTTCCCTACGAACTCCCCTACCATGGGGCACGCCTACTGCCTTTAATGCCAGGTATCGTTAAACGGTTTAAGGATGATCCCAAAAAGGTAGATGCCTTTCTTCGCGCCCAACGGGTGGAGCGGCTTCTCTGTTCTCTTACGGCGAATGTTAAGGAAAGTGACGTGCCCGACGATTCCTTGTTAAGGGAATTTATTGGGGGGGGGCGCTATCACTATTGAGAGGGGATATTCAGATTCACCCCGACTTTACGCGATTATTTTCATGATGTACAATAAAAGCCGATGATTCTTAAAAGCGCAGGACAAACGATTGAATCCCCATCGTCTGAAACCACAGAGGGGTCCCGATCTTTTACGGGGTGGAAGACGATTTTGTTTAATTGCGATTGCCACAGTTTTCCGGAGGTGGCGATCCAGTTGGTGCGGGCCATCCGGTGTGATTACCAACGGGGGCTCGCGTTGGCCAATGTGATCCATTACACGGGGAGTGCCACCGTTTACACGGGGCCTCGCGAGCGGTGTGAGGCTGTGGCTGAAACGTTAGGGACAATCGGTCTTCGTGTCTCTGTCTGTTCATAGAACAGAGAACCCGATTGAGTAAGTTCGATTAAAAAAGGGAGGATTGCGATGCTGGGAAAAAAGACAGTGGTGAAAAAGAAACGTGTGACAGGTGAAAAGACCGGGGTCGTTGCTCCAAAAACGAGGCCCCCTGTTGCCCGAGCCGAGGCTCTGCTTCCTTCCCCAGAGGCCTTGGGAAAAAATTATATCGGGATTGATTTTCCCCAGGTGGGAGAAATTTTAACGAGCCCCCATTACGCCCTTCGTGTTTCCACGAGCGCGACGGATGGGGTTGAGGTTTCTGTTGATGGGAAAGAGTGGCAGCCGTGTCGTGAGTGCGTGGGCTTTTGGTGGTATGACTGGTCCGGGTATGGGTCCGGGGTTCACACGGTGGTCGCACGAATCACGGTGGGGAAACGAACGTTGAAATCGAAGCCCCGTTCCTTTACGGTTATCGTCTAACAACGGACCCGTTTCAATGAAAAAGCTTGAGCTGATTACACGCGTTACCCGTGACGCGGGGGTTCGTCGGGGCCAAGCGGTGAAGGCGGTGAAGGCGGTGGTTTCCTCGATTCGGGAGACCCTTCGGAAAGGGGAGAAGATTTCCTTGGCGGGTCTTGGCACTTTTAAAATAAAGGCCCGGAAAGCTCGTCCCGGTCGAAATCCGATTACCGGAGAGACGATCGCCATTCCCGCGGGTCGGAAAATTTCTTTTAAACCCAGCCTCTCCTTAAAAAAAATAGCTAAAGGTTAATTCCACTTCTTATGCCCCCTGCGCCGTTTGAAAAAGTAGCGGTGGCCGGGTTGGCCCGTGTAGCGGCCTATCTTTTCTGGGCCGTGGGGGGAATAGCTTTAGGAAAGGGGTTGTGGGATATGGTTTCGGGGCAACCCGAGGCGAACCTTTTCACACCTCAAGCGTGGTCCATCATCGCGCGGATCGAGTGGTCGCGTTTTGCCATTTTTGAGGCGGTCTTTGGGTTGGCGAACGGGGGCCTCGGGGTGTCTGTTTGGGTCTTTTCACGGCGCCTGCCGGAATGGGTAAAGAGGCCTGTTCTTCATGTCTGACAGAGGGGTGGTTTGTCACTTGTTTTGGTGCGGCCTTAGGGCCGGTGTGTGGTTAATCTTTTCTCCGAGGTCTTCCCATGGTTGAATGTTCTCAGAAACTCGAGCAATTACCACCTTACATTTTTACCCGGATCAAAGCTCTTGCGGCCGAAGCTCACCGCCAGCGGTTGGACGTCATCGATTTGGGGATGGGCAATCCCGACTTGCCGGCCCCATCCCACGTGATTGATCGGCTGGTGGATACCGTTCGGAATCATCCTCGGACTCACCGATATCCCCAGGCGAAAGGCATGCCCAAGTTTCGAAAAGCCGTGACCACCTATATGAACCGACGTTTTGGGGTAAAACTCGACCCCGATGAAAATGTGTTGTCTCTGATCGGTTCAAAAGAAGGTATTGCCCATTTGTGTCAGGCCTACTTGGACCCTGGGGATTTTGCCCTTGTTCCGGTACCCAGTTATCCCGTCCATTCCAATGGGGTCATTTTGGCGGGGGGACGGATTCATTACATGCCCCTCACACCTGAAAATAATTATTTGCCGGATTACAGCAAAATTCCTGCGTCGGTCTTAAAACGAGCGAAGATTATGTTCCTGTGTTATCCCAATAATCCCACCGCCGCTGTTGTGGATGATCCCGACTTTTTTAAGGAAACGGTGAAATTCGCACAGAAGAATGACATTCTTGTGGTTTACGACAATCCCTACTGCGAAATTACATTCGATGGTTATGAGGCGCCGAGCTTTCTTTCCACTCCCGGGGCAGAAGAGGTGGCCTTGGAATTTCATAGTTTTTCGAAAACCTACAACATGGCGGGGTGGCGAATTGGGTGGGTCTGTGGCAAGAAGTCCCTCTTGGCTCCCCTGGAAAAATACAAAGCGTTCGTGGACTACGGTGTGCCCACGTTTCTCCAATTGGCGGCCGTGGCGGCTTTGGAAGGGCCACAGGATTGCGTGAAAGCGATGGTGGCGACCTATAAAAAACGACGAGATTATTTTGTCGGAGAGCTGAACAAGATGGGGTGGCCTGTCCCCACGCCTCGAGCCACCATGTACGTGTGGGCGCCTCTCCCGGAGAGTTGGAAGTCCCGTGGGTCTTTGGCGTTCGCCGAAGAATTGGTTAAGGAAACGGGTATTGTGGTGACCCCGGGCATCGGGTTTGGCGCTGAGGCGGAAGGGTATGTCCGCATGGCGTTGGTAACCCATGACGACCGATTTTATGATGCTGTTCTCCGCATCCGAAAATTCCTGCGTAAGGGAAAATCCGATAAAAAGATTCGTTCGAACTCCAAATGAAAAATGGAATTGTCCAGATTGGCTTGGTGGGCTGTGGTGTGGTGGGAAACGGTGTCGTTCGTTTGTTCCAAAAAAACATGGCGTTGTTGGAAGCGAAAGCGGGGACAAAGCTTCAGTTGGCAATGGTTGCCAGTCGGCGAAAAAAGAATCTTCCTTCCATCGGAGGGGTTCGGCCTCGTTTTACGAAAAACTGGCGTGAAGTGGTTGAGTCCCCTGAAGTTGACATCGTTGTCGAGTTGATCGGAGGGGAAGAACCCGCTCGGACGGTCATCCTCTCGGCACTAAAAGCAGGAAAACAAGTGGCCACGGCCAACAAGGCTGTTTTGGCACGGCATTGGGGAGAAATTTTTACAACCGCCCAGGAAACCCGGGGACTGGTTTATTTTGAAGCCGCGGTGGGAGGCGGAATTCCCGTTGTTCAAGGGTTGAACGAAGGGTTGGGGGCCAACCGAATTCAACGGCTCTACGGTATCGTCAATGGGACGACCAACTATATCTTGACCCGAATGTCGGAAGAAGGAATGCGTTTTTCAGTCGCGCTGAAGGCCGCCCAAGTGGCGGGTTTCGCGGAGGCCGACCCTTCCTTTGATATCGATGGCGTGGATGCCGCTCACAAACTCGCCATCCTTTCTTCCTTGGCCACGGGTGGATGGGTTCGCGTGGATGACGTTCATCGGGAAGGCTTACGGAATTTAGACCTTTGGGACATCAAGTTTGCTCGCCGACGGTTGGGCCTTGTGGCGAAATCCCTTGCTTTGGCGGACTTTAATGGGGACGAGGTTTTCGCGCGTGTCCAGACCACCCTTATTCCAGAAAACCATCCTTTCGCCACTGTCCGAAACGAATACAACGCCGCTGTGATTCACGGCGACGCGGTGGGCGACGTCATGTTTTACGGGAAAGGCGCTGGTTCGATGCCTTCCGCCAGTGCGGTGGTTTCCGATATTATGTATTTGGCTCGACAAGTGGCGGGGGGGATGGCGGGGCGTCTTCCCTATGTGATGTTTGATGCCAACAAGAAACTCAAAATCCTTGATCCGGAAAATCGTTGTCTTCGTCATTATCTCCGTTTTAGTGCCGCGGACCGAACCGGGATCCTGGCGGCGGTGACCCAGCTCCTCAGTAAACATGAGATCTCCATTTCATCCGTTCATCAAGAAGACAACGCGGTGACAGAGTCCGATGTGGTCAAAAAATTCGTTCCCATCGTCATCGTCACGCACGAAGCCCCTGAAGGGGCCATTCAATCCGCCATAAAAGAATCACGCCGGATTCGTGGGCTGTCCCGCTCGCCCGTTCATCTTCGGATCGAGTCGTTGGGCTAATGATTTATTCACTTCAATACCCTGGATTTACCCATAAGGCTCGAGGCTCATCTCTCCATAAATGAAGAAACCTCAACTTCGCGAGAGAGTCACTCAATGGATGTCTCGCTTCATCACGAGGCGCCCCGGTTGGGTCATGACTTCAGCGCTCCTTTTCGGGGTTTTCTTTTGGTCTTTCCTTCCCCGAGTCTCCCTTCGGCCCGATGTCGACGATTTTATTGCGGACAAAGACCCTTCCTTTATTCTGAGAGAACACCTCCGATCTCTTTTTCCTAACAATGAATTTATTGTCATTGCTTTTCAAAACGATGACCTTTTTACGACTGAAAACCTTAAAGTTCTTCGACAGCTGACGGAGGATTTGGAGGGACTTGAAGGGGCTAAAGACGTCAAAAGTTTAGCCAATATCACGGACATGGTGGGGGAGAATGACACCTTTTCGGTCGCCCCCTTTTTGGAGTCTATTCCCTCCGATCCTGTTGAGTTGGCGGCCCTCCACAGGCGCGCGGTGGAAAATCCTCTTTTTGTAAACAGCTTGATTTCCCAGGATGGTCGAACGACAGGGATTGTGGTGTTCACCCGGACCGACAAAAATTCCTCACTTCAACGGAGCGAATTAATTCGAACCATTCGATCGGTTCTCGTCTCCTACGAAACACGTGGTTACCGTTTCCATTTGGCGGGATGGCCCGTGACCAACTATTTCCTAGCGATGTATATGAATGAAGACATTGTTCGTTTTGTCCCCGTGACGCTTCTGCTGGTGGCCGGTACCATTTGGTTGGTTTTTCGAAATAAGCGACTTCTCCTTTTGTCCAGCATTGGCATTTTGGCTACGGTGGGAGCGACGTTGGGGTTGACCTCCATCCTGGGGGTCCCCTTGAATAACGCGTCCGCGGCGGTCATTCCTATTGTGATTGCCTTGGCTCTTTCGGATAACGTTCACTTGTTTACCCATTTAAAGGCGGGTGTGCTTGAATTGTATCCGGACCGGCGTGCGGCGCTTACCCATGTTCTGGACCAAATTTTATTTCCCTGCCTTCTCACCAGTGTAAACACGGCCATTGGTTTTTTCTCTCTCTCCTTTAGTGGAATTCCAGCGATTCAGGTTTTTGGCTGGTTGGCGGGGGCGGGGATGATATTTGAATTCATTTTTACTTTTGGGATCGTGACCCCGCTCCTTTTGACATTTCGAACAGAAACGATTTACCGTGCAACAGATGTCCATCAAAGCCGCCTCATCACCCGCCTTCTGCGGTGGATCTTTGGGTTTGTTTCACGCAACCCCTGGTCGACCCTTTTCATGTGTGGGACGATCCTGGCATGGGGGGCGTGGGAATGTCGGTGGTTGCGGGCAGAGACCGATCTGGTCGGCAATTTCAAATCGAGCGCCCAGGTGCGTCAGGACGCGGAATTTGTGCGAGATCATCTCGCGGGGATCATGCCGGTTGATCTTTTCCTGGAGGGGGAAACCCCTGGGGTTTTTCAGGAGCCGGCCGTTCTGGCCTACATGGAACGGCTTCAAAAAAAGGTGAGGGGGGTCCCCGGGGTGGACACCGCCACCTCGCTTGTTGAGTTTTTTAATGAAATGAACAAGTCTTTCCACAATGAGGACCCCGCCTATTACCGACCGCCTTCCACACGACGGATGGCCGAACAGTATCTCCTCCTCTACAACGCCGACGAATTAGAGGATTTTGTGACCCCAGACTATCAGCGGGCTCGCATCGTTCTTCGGCTTCATAGCACGAGCACAAGGGTGAACGCCGATGTTCTTAAGCAGGTTGAACGCCTGATCCAGGAGGAAGTGTTTCCAGGGATCCGGGTGCGCGTGGGTGGGGATGCCCCTGTTCATATTGAAACAGCTCGGGTTTTGGTTGGGGAGCAGGTCCGAAACGTTTTTTCGGCAGTTTTTTCTATATGGATCGTGATGGCGGTGGTCCTTCGTTCCTTGGGGATGGCTGGATTTTTCCTGGTTCCCAATTTGTTTCCCATTGTGGTTAATTTTGGGATCATGGGGGCTTTTGGGATTCCCTTGGACTCCGGGACCTCTCTTATTGCCGCCGCCGCCTTCGGCATTATTGTCGATGATACGGTTCATTTCTTTACACGATTTCAGGAAGTGAGGGCCAACGGGGTTCCCTATTTCCAGGCCCTAGAAGAGGTGAGTTTAGAGAAAGGGGACGCGAGCACTTCTTCTTTTCTGGTGCTCTGCATTGGGTTTGGTGTTTTGACGTTAAGCGGATTTCTTCCCATCATGTATTTTGGACTGCTCAATGTGGTGGTCCTTGTGGTGGGGTTCTTTGGGGATCAATTTTTATTAAAATCTGTCCTTGTTTTGTGGAAAAAAAAGAAGCACCTTGCCCCTGCGCCGGAATCTCTTTCGTGAAAAACTTGGATTTCGCGTCTCGCATGAGCGGCTCTGCCGCCTCAAGCGCCAGACGCTCTGAGCCTGGCCGGTCCTTGCGCTCAACTGGGGATCCCGGGTTAAGGGAGACAACGAGTGAAGAGGCTATTTGATCGGATGTTTCATCAGATTTTTCCTGCCATTGCTTGGCAATATCCGAGGCAGGAATATCTTTTTTTTCCATTTGGACAATCGTTCCCGCTGGGGACAGGGTTGACAATCTACGGTTTGTCTGTTAAATAATAAGCACTATGACCCCTTCTCCGGCACACACGTCTTCTTCGTCAAAAAAAGATCCCTTTCAACCTCCGCGGATTAAGCGCAAGATCGTTATTATAAAGCGCGGCATGCAAATGAAGTTTGTCATGCTGGTGAGCCTTTTCGTTCTGATCGCCATTACGGCCATTGGGCTCGATTTTTATTTCCATTTCGGTCGTGAGGTCCAGAACTTTATGGACCCAAGTCTCTATGAACTTTTTAAGTCCGATAGTTATGTTTTCCTCTTGAAACTGGTCTTGTACATGATCGGGGTAACCATCTTTGCTGTTTTGGCTTCCCATAAGTTGGCGGGACCCATCTACCGGTTTGAGCGTTCCGCTCGGACGGTGAGTTCCGGGGATTTGACACACCGTGTTCGTCTTCGCGCGGGCGATGAATTGGAAGACTTTCGCGATGAGTTTAACACGATGGTCGAATCCCTCCAGAGGCTTGTTTCCCAAGACGCCCATGTGGCCCTGCGGGTTTCGAAACAACTGGCCGATTTGCTCGATGAACGGAAGTCGGGCGCGGATTTACAACACCGTCTTGAACAAGTGAAGGCCGACGTGGACCACCTCCACAAGGGCTTCAAAATTTAAGCCCCTCGACTTTTGACAACAACGGCCGCGTCCCAAAATCCCATGGCCGCGGCCGTTGTTCTTCCCTACCCGTTTCGTCGTCCTCTCCTTCTTATGGTGCCCTTCGTGGCGGGAGCGATCGCGGTCCTCTCGTTCTGGAAATCCTCAACTCCTTTGTCATCGGGGCTGGCCCCGTTTGCCGGTCGACCCGCGCTCTTGGTGGGAAGGGTTTCAGGTTATCCTATCGGATACACGGGGGGAGACGCGTTTTTTCTCCGGGTTCGCTGGGTTCGACCTTTCGGGGGAGAGTCTTTTCGATCGGAAGAGACCGTGAGTGTGTTTCGAAAAAATCCTGGGGATTCGTTGACCTGGGGAGACGAGGTTTCCGTTTGGGGCCCTCTGTTGGGATTGGACCCCCATCGTGGCCCGCGGGGGGGGGCCTCGGCGCGCTTGTTTGTTCCGGAAGGGAAAAGCGTCCTGCTTCGACGGGCCTCTCCTCTGAATCCGATCCGGTGGGCCACCACCTTGCGCGGTCGGTTTCACGTTGCTTTTAAAACACATCTTCCTCCCTCAACCGCCCATCTTCTTTCAGGTGTTTTGTTGGGAGAACGGCCCCCCGCCCTTGCCACGTTTGCCGATGATTTTCGACGCAGTGGAACGTACCACCTTCTGGTGGCTTCTGGGTCGAACGTAGGATTTGCCTTAGGGGTCTGGTGGGTCTTGGCCCGATGGGTTCTTTGGTGGCCGCGGCGCTGGACGATGGCCGTGGCCCCTCTGGTCGCTTTTCTTTATGCCGTCATGGCTGGCGGGGATCCCCCTGTCCTTCGCGCGGCGGTCATGGCTTCTGTGGCGGCCGTGGGGGCGCTTCTGGGTCGCTGGGATCGTTTGGAGCATCCTCTCTTTCTTTCCGCTGGGATTCTTCTTCTCTGGAATCCCGGATCCTTGTTTGAAGCCGGGTTTCAGATGTCGTATGCCGCGACACTGGGGATCGCTGTCGTGTGGGGATCCCGAAATTCCGCAAGACTTGAAACCGTTGAGGCGCGATTTGGCGGGCACGGACTCTTGGGGAAATTGAGCCAAGGGGCTCGGGATCTTTTTTTGACCAGTCTTGCGGCCCAGGTGGCTTTGATTCCCTTTCTCCTGCACTATTTCGGGCGACTCTCCTGGGTCGGCGTTATTTCCAATATGTTGGCGGTTCCCTTGGCGGGGGTGTGCCTCTCGATGGGCGCGGGATTAACGATCTTGGACACCGTATGGCCCACCGCCGCGACCCTCTGGGCGGTCCCCACACGATGGGGAGCCGAGGCGTTGGCGGGGTGGGCCCATCTCTGTGCCCAGATCCCCGGTGCCGAGTGGAACGTGGGGTTCAATGGATCGCAAAATCTTGTTCTGGCTTTAGGGATCATTTCTGGTTTTCTCACCTTATCTCTGAAACAAAAAAGGAAGACGGTCCTTTTCCTTCTCGCCTTGGTTACGGCAGGAGGCGTTTGGTGTTTGGGAACCTCAACCCCGACGCCTTCCCTTGACTTGTCTTGGCGGGGGGGGAAGTCTCCCTCTCTTTGGGTTCGCACGGAAACGGGCGCGACTGTTTTTCAAAGGCGAGCGACCGCTCGTCAGACGGCCGGTCGAAATCCACCTCGATGGGTTTCTCTTGACGCCCCGGACGTCTCCTCTGGTGAACCGTGGTCTGTGGATGGACGACACTGGGTGGAAGGCTCTACGCGCTGGGAAGTTATTCGCCCTCCTGGTGGAAATGGATTTGGGGTTCGGATTGATTCTGGTCTGACCCGAACGCTCCTGGCTTTTGGTTTAACGCCACGCCAACAGAAGGAATGTGTTCTTCGTTTGGAGGGACCGGTGGATCTCCTTTCTTGGAATTCCGGAACGGGTGGTCCTCCCCGGGACGATTTCCTTGAGCGGATGAAGCCACGGTGGATCGTTTATCACGGGCCGAGAATCTCTCTTTCGGCCCGTCGATCTCGAGCCGCTGTCTATCGGCCCGGCAGGGCCGGTCTCCGTTGGCACGTCACTGAAAAGACATCGGGGTTTGTCTCGGTACAACGATAAGAGTTCTTTTCCCATGCACCCCTCCTTTTTTCGTGATGAAGACTGAAAATCCCTAAAATTGATAGGATGTTCGCTCCATGGAAACCTCTTTAGGTGTGGATATTGTGGAAGTTCGACGAGTGGCGCGGTTGGTCAAAAATCCACGGTTTGTAGAGCGGGTTTTTTCCGATCGAGAAGTCGCCTATTGCCGGGACAAAAAGAACGCCGCCCAACATTTCGCGGTCCGTTTTGCCGCGAAGGAAGCGGTTTATAAAGCGTTGGGGCGTTCGGCTGTTGCCCACAAAGATATTTCAGTTAAAAACGATCTTTCCGGTAAACCCTGTGTTGAACTGGCTCTTCGGTTAAAGAAATTCGAATCGCGTCTGAGTTTAACCCTATCGCATACCGCGGATTACGCTGTGGCGGTGGCCCTCTATCAACCCAAATCCCGCGGTGGGTAAAATGGGCGGCCCCTCGCAATCGGTGTTTTTAAAAAGAATCCGTTCGTGGCTTCCTCCGCGCAACCGCGACGCTCATAAAAACGATTTTGGACATGTCCTGGTTATTGGAGGTTGTCGCGGGATGATGGGGGCACCGCGGTTGGCCGCCCTAGGCGCTTTGCGAGGCGGGGCAGGGTTGGTGACTCTCGGTGTTCCCGAATCTCTCGAACCTCTTGCCGCTGTCGGGCCTTGGGAAGCCATGACGCTGCCTCTTCCGGATCGCTCGGGCGGGTTGACCGCTCGGGCGATCTCACGCGTTCATTCTTACGTTAAAGAGAGGCGTGTTTCATCGGTGGCTCTCGGCCCGGGCTTGGGTGGGGAAAAAGGCGTGGTGGCGTTCGTTCAGAACTTCCTTTCTTCCGTTTCTGTTCCGACCGTGTTGGACGCGGATGGGTTGAACGCCCTCTCACTGAGAGCCCCTTCTTCGGACACCCCTCCGCTCCTGCTCACACCCCATCCGGGTGAACTGGCCCGTCTTCTTGGTGTTTCAACGGGAACGGTTCAGAAAGACCGATCTTCTTCGGCCCGAGCGGTGGCCCTTCGTTATGGATCCGTGGTTGTATTGAAAGGGCATGGGACGGTCGTGACGGATGGGAATCAGACGTATGTTAATTCGACAGGCAACCCGGGCATGGCGACCGGAGGAACGGGCGATGTCCTGGCGGGACTTATTGCGGCTCTTTTGGGCCAGGTGTCCGCCGAAGACGTTTCCCAACGACTCTGGCGAGCCGCCGTCCTCGGGGTGTATCTGCACGGAAGGGCGGGAGATTTAGCGGAAAAGGAAATCGGGTCCGTGTCCCTTCTGGCCAGGGATGTCCTCTCCTATTTGCCCAAAGCCATTCAAGGCTTTTCTTCGATCCATCCGGCCTGACAATTATAAGCGGTCCAGGGCTGTCGGCGGGACGGCCCCCTCCGCGTTCGCCCCGTACCCGTGAAACTTTCAGATCTGTTGTCGGGCCTTTCTCCGGGAAGGATCTCCGCCCTCAAATGGAATTTGTTATAATCCGTCCTAACCCATGGGCTTAATTCCTTCCTTAACCTTGAGACGATGAACGAACGATCGATGCTGGATTTGGTTGTTTCTCTTCGGCGGAAGATTCACCAAAACCCTGAGCTGGGTGGAAAGGAATTCGAAACCACAGCCTTAGTGTCCCAAACCCTTCGTCAGGCCCGGGTTCCCTTTCGTCGCTACCGCCCCACCGGCCTCGTGGCCCAACTGAAAAGCGGGCGAGGGCCCTGCGTGGCCTTCCGGGCCGACATGGACGCTCTTCCTCTTAACGAAATTCCCACACTCCCTTTTCGGTCACGTCGTGCCGGTGTGATGCACGCGTGCGGACATGACGCGCACACGGCCATGTTGGCCACAGCGGCGCTCTGTCTTAAAAAACAAGGGCTGGGAGGAACGGGCGTCCTCAAGTTTATTTTCCAGCCGGACGAGGAGGGGTCGGGGGGCGCTCGGCAAATCCTCCGCCAGGGCGCTTTTCGTTCGCCGGCCGTGGACGCTGTTTTTGGGCTGCACGTTAATCCTCGATTGCCCGCGGGGACCATCGGAATCAAAACGGGACCCTTGATGGCCGCCGTCGATCGTTTCACGCTTACCGTGAAGGGAGAAGGGGGCCATGGGGCGTATCCGCACGAAGGACGTGACGCTGTTGTGATCGCCGCTCAAATTATTTCTTCCCTCCAGTCCTTGGTGTCCCGCCGAGTGGACCCGGTGGAACCCGTGGTGTTGACCGTGGGCACGATCCATGGGGGGGAACGGTTTAATATTTTAGCGTCCACCGTGACGATGACGGGGACGGTGCGAACGTTGTCCGATCGATGGCACGCCCGAATGCCGCGGATGATCCGCGAAGTGGCCCAGGGCGTGGCCCGGGCGCATGGGGGGAGGGCCGAATTGGTTTATGAAACGATTGGGAGCCCCGTGATTAATGAGCCTCGGATGACCGCGTTGGCTCGTCGCGCCGCCGTTGATGTGGTGGGAGAAAAGCGTGTGGTGGATTTGGATGTCCCTTCCATGGGTGGCGAAGATTTTTCGGAGTATCTCCATCAGGCCCCGGGGTGTTTCGCCTATATAGGTACTGGGGCCGGACCTCGAACACGTCGTCCCTGGCACCATCCCTCTTTTGTTTTGCACGAACCTTCCATGGTGGTGGGTGTGAAATTTTTTCTGGCTTTGGCCCGTCGTTCTTTGACGGAAATAGATCGCTAGAGTGGGGAAGAAGGGGTCTCGGAAGTCCCTTTCCTTGGCCGCGTTGGGTGAATGGGGGTTGTTAAATCGAATTCTCCCGCGGTTATCCGAGAAACGATCGAAGCGGGTGGTGTTGGGACCAGGGGACGATGCCGCGCTGGTTCGTGTGGAAAAATCTGTTCAGGTCTTGACGACGGATATGCTGGTGGAAGGGGTTCATTTCCGGCGGGAGTGGGGCTCGGGGCGGGACTTGGGGCATAAGACGTTGGCTGTTAATTTGTCGGATCTGGCCGCCATGGGGGATGTGGAACCCACCGTAGGGGTTCTTTCGGCAGGGATCCCAGCGGAGACGCCGGTGGCGTATCTCGAGAACTTTTTTAAGGGGTTGAAATCTCTTGCCCAGGAACACCGGTTTGAACTGGTGGGGGGGGATACGGTGAGGGCCTCTTGTTTGACTTTTTCCCTTACCGCTTTGGGGCGCGTCCGGGGGCCTGTGTTTAAGCGGTCCGGCTCTCGGGTGGGGGACGCTCTCCTGGTGACAGGCACATTGGGGGACGCGGCGGCGGGATTGGCGCTTGAGAAGAAGAGAACACCCTTGGGCCCGGGGACGGCCTTTCTTTTGAAACGATTTCATCGTCCCGAACCTCGGTTGGCGTGGGCGCGTCGGTTGGCTGTAACGGGCGGGGTCACGGCGTGTTTGGATTCCTCCGACGGTTTTTGGCGGAGTGTTTCTATCCTCGGGGAGGCGTCCGGCGTGGGCGCGGAGGTGTGGGTCGATCAATTGCCGATCTCTCCTTCTCTTCGGAAGTGGGCGGGTCGGCGGGCTCTCGATTTGGCGTTGGTGGGTGGCGAGGATTACGAATTGGTTTTCACCGCGCGGCCCGATTGTGTCGGGCGTCTTTCCGCGTTGGGTTTCGTCCGCGTGGTGGGAAAAATTGTTCCCCCACAGAGAGGTCTATCGGCGATCCATTACGGGCGCCCACAGGAGGTTCCCCCTGTCTTCGAACATTTTAACGGTTAAAAAGGTCCCCACGTTGTCCCGGGAAACCACGAGTGAGGCGGAAACGCTGGCCCTGGCGGCTCAGTTGGGCGGTTTGCTGAAGGCGTCCGATTGGGTGGCGTTGATGGGAGAATTGGGAAGCGGGAAAACTGTTTTTGTGCGGGGGTTGGCCGACGTCTTGAAATTGGAAGGAACCCCGCGGAGCCCCACCTTTGCGATCGTTCAAGTGCATCGGCCCAAGAAGGGAGGGATCCCTCTCCGGCATGTGGACCTGTATCGGCTGGCGCCCGTTGAAGTCCCCGCCCTGGAATGGGAAGAACTTCATCAGGACACGGGTGTCACTGTTGTGGAATGGGCGGAAAAGTGTCAATACCTGTGGCCCACTCAATGTCTCCCTATTCGCATCTCGCATCAAGGCAACGACGTCCGACTTTTTGAATTCTACATCTACGGCGCTCGATCGGAAGAGATCATTCGTCGCTTGAAGGATATAAAAACAAAATGAAAATTCTCGGTATTGAAACAACAGGTTCCCATCAAGGGGGCTGTCTTTGGGAAGATTTTCGGGTTCGGTCGGAACAGTCTTTTGTGGACCCCAAATCCAAAAACCAACGTTTGATACCCGCGTTGGACGCCATTTTCAAGAAAGTTTCCTTTGGGCCCCATGATTTGGACGCGTTGGCTGTGGACGTGGGGCCGGGGCGTTTCACGGGGATTCGGTTGGGCGTTTCCGCGGCACGAACCCTGTCGCAAACGCTTCAGAAACCTTTGGTGGATTTGACCAGTTTGGAAGTCCTTGCGGCGGAGGGGTCGGATTGGCAGACGGGAAAAACCTTTGTTTGGAATTTCCGCCAAGACATGTTGTGCGTGTTGATGGACGCGTTGCGGGGGGACGTGTATATGGCGGTGTGGCGGTTTCATAAATTGACCGAAAAAAGCCGTCGGGGAATTCCGTCCGGACGATCCTACCACACTTTTGGGCACCATTTTAAGTTGGTCCATGCCCCCACCCTGTTCCCGTTTGAGCGGTTTCTCCATTTCTTTCAAAGTTGTTTCCAAGCCCAGTCCCTGTTGTTCGTGGGCTCCGCGGCGGCCCGCTATAAAAAAGAGCTCGCCAAGACGTTTGGGTCTCGGGCTCATTTTCGACCGGACGTGATTGACCCGAAGCCTTACTGGGTCGCCGCCTTGGGGTCGGAGAAATTTTTTCGGCGAGAGGTGAAGTCCTATCCTCAAGTCAGGCCGCTCTATCTTCGTCCTTCCTACGCGGAAGAAAATACCGCTAAAGGTTCATCCTCTCGGTGAGGAGCCTCTCGATTTCCTCCCGGCGTGTCGACGGGATGGACATCGATTTCGAGTTCTGATAAAATGGCCTTTCCTCGCCTAACGTGTGTCTCTCGCTGTCTTCCATTCTATCGAGGGGGGGCTTTCTTGTGAAACGCGTCTTTGGTTTTTTTTCTTTCGTTGTCGCGGCCAGCGTGGTGTGGGGAGTGGAAATTCCCCTCCATCGTGGGGCGGGCACTGGCGGAACTTCGGTCGGGTATGTGGACATGGAACAGGTGTTTCGGGATTATCCCGAGACCATTAAAGCCCGGGAAGATTATCAAAAAGAAGTTCTTCGTCACAAGACAGAACTGGCCGCAAGGGAAACGGCTTTGGACGAATTTAAACACGGCATCGATCTTTCTTCCGGTGAGTCCCCTTCCCCCTTTTCATTGGATGTCTCATCCATTTCTCAGGGCAGCGCAGACACCGTTCGGGTGAGCACGGCAACGGGAGGGGCTTCCTCCTCTGCCGTTCCAGCGGACAGAAAATTACCCCCACCGGAACTGATTTTGAAACGGACGGAGGAACTTGAAAAAGCACGGGCCACTTCGGCCCAAACCTTGCGCGCCTTTGAAGCCGAGCGGTCGAAAAAAATTTTGGGACGTTTGTACAAGGCTCTCGTTCAGTTGGCCGATGAAAAAGGGATCCGCTTGGTGGTGGACAAATCGGCTATCCTCTATGGGGAAGACACGATTGACCTCACGGAGGCTCTCCATCGAAGGGTTCGGGGGCTTCCCGAAGAAGGAAAATAGATTTTTTAGGAATTCCTTTACATGAAACTGACCTTATCTGAAATCGTTGACAAAGTGGGGGGCGTCCTTCGGGGGAACGGGTCCGTTCTGATTGAGGGTGCGGCCGGGTTGGGTGAAGCCGGTCCAGGGGATATCAGTTTTTTGGTGAACCCTAAATACAGTTCCCAAATCGCAACCACGAAAGCGGGGGCTCTGATTGTGACTCCGGGTGTGGAAACCGGGGACTGTCCTGCCATTGAGCATCCGCACCCTTCCTTGGGGTGGGCCAAGGTGTTGGAAATCCTCGATCTGGAACGGACCCGCCGTCCTTCGGGTGTGCACCCCACGGCCGTGATTGCCGCCACCGCCACGATCGGTCAAAACGTGACGGTGGGCGCCCACGCGGTGGTGGAAGAAGGGGCTTTGATTGGCGATAACACTATTTTATACGCCCAGGTGTACGTGGGCTTTGACACCGCCATCGGGTCCGATTGTATTCTTTACCCTCACGTCACCTTGCGGGAACGGGTCGCGGTGGGAAACCGGTGTATTTTTCAACCCGGTGTTACCATCGGGGGAGACGGTTTTGGTTTCACCCCTGTGCGGGGGGATCAATACAAAATCCCCCAGGTCGGGACGGTGGTGATTGAAGACGATGTGGAAATTCAAGCCAACGCAACGATTGATCGCGGTGGGGTGGGCGTGACCCGGATCGGCCGGGGCACCAAGATCGACAATTTGGTGCAGATCGCTCACGGGGTTGAGATGGGGCCCAATTGCTTGGTGGCCGCGTTAACGGGTGTGGCGGGGTCGACGAAAATTGGTAAAAACGTGACTCTGGCCGCGCAAGTGGGGGTTGTGGGGCACATCGAAATTGGTGACAACGTGGTGGCGGCCGCGCGGAGTGGAATTTCTCACTCCATCAAACCGGGGCAAGTTATTTGGGGAACACCGGCCCAGCCCATTCACGAAGAAATGAAAATGCTTGCGGCGCTCCGCCGATTGCCAAAACTTTTAGAGGATTTTAGAAACTTAAGGAAGAAAATTTCATGAAAACGTTTTCGACAGGGGAACCCCAGCGTTCCTTAGCCCGAGAAGCTGTGTACAAAGGTATCGGTCTTCACACGGGAAATAAATGTCAACTGATCTTTAAGCCGGCCCCGGCCAATCATGGGGTGGTTTTTGTTCGGACCGACCTTCCCGGATCGCCGCGTCTTCCGGCGAACCACAACATTGTTTCCAGCGTGATTCGGGGAACCACCTTGAGCTTGGACGGAGAAAAAGGTCATGAAGCTCGGGTTCATACGGTGGAACACGTTTTGTCGGCTTTATCCGGGCTGGGTATTGATAATCTCGAAATCGAAGTGAACGCCAACGAACCGCCCGTGGCGGATGGGAGCGCGTTCCCGTTTTGGGAAGTTCTTTCCAAGGCGGGGGTGATCGAGTTCCCCGAACCGAGAGTTTTCTTTCAACCGGACCCGCTGGTTTATTCGGCGGGGGAAACGCGGTACGAGGTTCTGCCCGCGGACGAGTTGATTTTGGAGACCAGTATTTTCTTTAAGCACCCCTTGGTGGGAGAACAGAAAAACGAATTGATTTTGACCCGCGAAAATTTTCTGAAAGAGATTGCTCGGGCCCGGACTTTTTGTTTCGATTTCGAGGTGGAAAGTTTGCGGCGTCAGGGGTTAGCCCGAGGGGGCTCTCTGGACAACGCCGTTGTGGTGGGCATGGACCGTGTGCACAACAAGGAAAAAGTCCTTCGCTACCCGGACGAATTTGTTCGCCACAAGACGCTCGACTTGATCGGCGATTTGTTCTTGTTGGGGATGCCATTGAAGGCCCGGATTAAAGCGTTTCGGGTGGGTCACGGACACAATGTCAATTTGGTTAAACAGTTGGCCGCGCAAATGACGGGGGAGAAAGTATCTCCCTCGTCTCCCGTCGTTTCATCTTACTGACTCCTCGGAGGTTTTATGGATTCCGCTTCTCCTCGAAAATTATCAGCGGTTGAAGTCATGAAAGCGATTCCCCATCGCTACCCCATTCTGATGATTGATACGGCGGTCATTCTTGAAGCCGACAAGAAAATTACAGGGTATAAGTCTGTTTCCGGTAACGAACCTTTTTTTCAAGGGCATTTCCCGGGTCGGCCGATCATGCCGGGTGTTCTGATCGTGGAAGCCATGGCGCAGACGGCGTGTGTCCTTTTTTTAGAGAAACCCGCGAATAAAGATAAGCTGGCTTTCTTTATAGGGATCGATAAAGTGAAGTTTCGCAAACCAGTGGTGCCGGGGGATCAATTGGAGTTGCGGGTCGAGATTCTTCGTCCGGGTCGCATGGGAAAGGCGAAGGGCGAAGCTTTCGTTTCGGGAGAGCTTGTGACCGAGGCTGAATTCATGTTCGCCATCGTCGATAAGGAACCTCAATCCTAATGGAATCAACCGAAACCCGCGTTCACCCCAGCGCGGTTGTTGACCCCACGGCAAAATTGGGGAAGGGGGTTCAGATTGGGCCCTTTGTGGTGATTGGGCCCCAGGTGGAATTGGGGGATCGTTGTTTTGTCGGACCCCATTCGGTTGTGGAATACGCCACGGTGGGGGCCGACTGCCGTTTTCTTCCCCACGCCTTTGTCGGGACAGAACCTCAAGACCTGAAATTTAAGGGGGAGATCACCCACGTGGAGATCGGCGCCCGGACGACCGTCCGGGAATGCGCCACGATCCACCGGGGGACTTCCGCGTCGGGTGTCACCAAAGTCGGTTCGGATTGTTTGATCATGGCGTATGCCCACGTGGCTCACGATTGTGTTTTGGCGGACCACGTGATCCTCGCCAACGCGGCCACTCTGGCCGGCCACGTGGACGTGGGCCCCGGCGCTTTTTTTGGTGGATTGTCCGCGATTCATCAGTTCGTCCGAGTTGGGGCGGGAGCCATGATCGGAGGTGGGTCCATGGTCCCCAATGATGTGGCGCCCTTTTGTTTAACACAAGGGGACCGAGCCAAAATTGTTGGGCTCAATGTCGTGGGCCTACGTCGTCGTGGGTTGTCCCGGGAGAGCCTGTCCGTTCTTAAAGCGGCCTATCAGACGCTTTTTTACACCGGGGTCAGTTTGTCGGAAGCGATCGTTCGCATGGATCGGGGGCCCCACACCCCCGAACTGGATATTTTCCTTTCCTTTCTTCGAGGTTCTTCCGCCCGGGGGATCTGTCGCCCGGCGCCAAAAAGTTCGGGCGAAGACGCCGACTCGAGTCTCTCCTAGCTTTTTTCCATCCGCCTTCAAATGATCCCCCTTGGACTTATTGCTGGGAATGGGCAATTCCCTTTTCTTCTGGCTCAGGAAGCGCGCCGTCAGGGCCGCTCCGTGGTGGTGGCGGCCATTGAGGGAGAAACGGATCCCGCCTTAGAGAAGGAGGTGGACGTTTTTCACTGGATGAAACTGGGCCAAATGAAACGGACCATCCAAATCTTTAAAGACGCGGGCGCCCATGAGGCGGTCATGGCGGGACAGGTGAAACATGTGAGTATTTTCGACCTTCGCCATTTGGATTTGACCGCGGTCAAAATTCTCGCCACGCTGCCGAACAAAAAAACGGACACGCTGTTGGGGGCCGTGGCCGAAGCGTTTGCGAAGGAGGGAATCCGTTTTCTTTCGTCCACCGTTTATCTCGCGGATCGGCTTGCCCCGGAGGGGTCCTTGACCTCTCTCCGCCCAACGGCGGAACAACAGCGGGACATCCATTTCGGGTTTCGGACCGCCAAATCCATCGCTTGGCTGGATCTGGGGCAGACGGTGTGTGTGAAAGATCAAGCGGTTCTTGCGGTCGAAGCCATTGAGGGGACCGACGCCTGCATTCGGCGGGCGGGCACCTTTGCACCGGGGTTCACGGTGGCCAAGGTTTCTAAGCCTCGCCAAGACGTCCGTTTTGATGTCCCCGTCATCGGGTTGCGGACGCTGGAATCGCTGAAGGCCGCCGGGGCCGCTGTCTTGGCCTTGGAGGCGGGAAAAACGTTATTGTTCGACAAAGAACTGTTTGTTCAAGGCGCCCAGGAGGCTAAAATTATTGTGATCGGTGTGAAGGAGAGCGCGTGAGTTTGTTCCGAAAAGCCCCGAAAGAGAAAGAACCTTTTGTTCCTGAGGGCGACCGGGTTCCGGTGGGCGTTGTGGGGGTGGGGCAGATGGGCCGTCACCACGCGCGTATTTTATCAACCCTCGGGTCCGCACGCCTTGTGGGGATTGCGGATAGGAACGTGGAAAAAGCCCAAGCGTTGGGGAAAGAACACGGGGTTCCCGCGTTCCTGTCCGCTGACGAGTTTCCATCTGAAACCCGTGCCGTGGTGATCGCGGCTCCCACACCCGCGCATCACGGATTGGCCCGGTCCTTCCTCGAACGGGGATGGCATTGTTTTGTGGAGAAACCTTTGACAGAGCGGGTGGAAGAAGCGGAAGAGATCATTTCGCTGGCCCGGGAAAAGAATCTGGTCTTGCAAGTGGGGCACATCGAGCGATTCAATCCCGCAGTCGTGGAAATGGCCAAACAGGCACGAGATCCCCTTTTTATTGAGGCGTCCCGCCTCGGACCTTACGACCCGCGGGTGTCCAACGTCAGTGTGGTCTTGGATCTGATGATTCATGATTTGGACATCGTATTGGCCTTGGCCCAGGATAAGGTGGTTCGGTTGGATGCCGTTGGCGGTCGGGTTTTATCGCAACAGGAAGACATCGTTAAGGCCACCTTGTTCTTCTCTCGTGGGTGTCGGGCGGACATTTCCGCCAGTCGTGTGAGTTTGAAAAAGTTCCGTAAAATCCGGGTGTTTCAGAAAGACGCTTACATGTCTCTGGATTACTCCGAACGAAGTTTAAAGATTTATCGAAAAAAACGGGATCCCATTCGCGGTCTTTTCGACGTGGGAATTCATCGTCCCCGCTTGGAGAAAAAAGACCCACTGGAAACGGAGCTTCACCATTTTCTTCAATGTGTCCGAGAAGGGAAACCGCCTCTCGTGGGGGGAACCCATGGGCGGGACGCGCTGGAATTGGCGTTGGAAATTCGCCGTTCCATGAGTTTGCATTCTCTCTGATGCGAATCCTTTTCGTGGCGGGAGATCTTTCCGGCGACCAGCACGCGGCGGATGTGGCGGCGGAAGCGAAGGCCCGCGGGGCGGAGATCGCCGCGTTAGGCGGGCCGGCTTTAAAAAAGGTTGCGGACCTCTGGTTGGGCGATTTGGTGTCAGAGAGCGTTATGGGTTTTTGGGAACCGATCAAAAAGATCCCGGTATTTTTTCATTTTCTCAATAGGGTTCTGCGGCCCGCCCTGGATCAATTCAAACCCGACATGGTCGTTCCCACGGATTTCTACGGCTTTAATCGTTTTGTGGCACAGACGGCCAAGGCGGCCGGGCGGCGAGTCTGTTATTTCGTTAGTCCCCAGGTGTGGGCAAGCCGTCCGGGTCGGGTTCAAACCCTCAAGAAATGTGTGGATCGTATGCTGGTGATCTTTCCTTTCGAAGAGAAACTCTATCGTGACGCCGGCGTTCCCGTGACCTTTGTGGGGCACCCACTCTTGGACCGGCTTCCTCTTGTTTCTGGTGAAATTCCATTGAAAGTGGAGCCCACCGTGGGCCTTCTGCCGGGCAGTCGGCCGGGAGAAATTCGACGGCTTTTACCGGTGTTCCTCCAGGTGGCGGAACGATTACCGTCTGGGACCCGCTTTGTTCTCTTTGCCGCCCCGAACCTGTCCAACGCGTTTTACGATGGGTTTCTGGAATCCCATCGGCTCCGTGGACGTTTCCTGGAAGTGGTGCGGGATGAGAACCATGAATGGAGACGGGGGGTGGATGTGGCGTTGGCCTGTTCCGGGACCGCCACGCTTGAAAACGCTCTCCTGGGGCTTCCCACCGTCGTGGCCTACAAAACGAGTTGGCCCACCTACGCCCTGGCCCGAAGTTTGGTTCAGGTTAAAAATATTGCCATGCCCAACATCTTGGCTGGAAAAATTTTGATGCCTGAATTTATCCAATCCCGCGCCACGCCGCCTCTTTTAGCTGAAGCGGTTCAACGTCTGTTGGTTCATCCGGAACATCGCCGATCGGTTCGAGCCGAACTTTTGGCTTTGCGGGGAATCTTGGGGGGGCTGGGGGCGGCGGGCCGCGCGGCCGAAACTATTTTGAGGGAGGCCGCGTGAGTGGAATCAATCAGATGCCGTTGAGGCAAGGGATGGTTCAAGAGGGCGCGCGGCCTGGGATTTCTTCGGGAGAAGTGGCCCGGCGGCTCCTTCCCTATTTTCGTCCGCATATCGTTCGCTTGGTGATTTCCCTGATCGCGATGGCCTGTGTGGCGTTGATCACCGCGGGGGCCATGTGGATACTAAAACAAGTGATCGACCGGGCGCTCATGTCCGGGGATCTGGGCACGTTAAGGGATGTGGTTTTCCTCTTGATTGTGATGTATTTCATGAAAGCGGTCCTCTCCTATGTTCACGATTTCATGACCGCTTACATTGGGAACGCCATTGTTCGACGGATGCGGGACGAAACCTACGGCAACATTCACTCGCTTTCGTTGGACTTCTATACGGCCAACGATTCGGCACGGGTGATCGCTCGTCTGACCAACGACGGTCAATTGGTTCAAGGCGCGCTCACCAAAATCCCGGTGATGATCGTACGGGATGGGCTCACGGTGATCGGATTATCGGTTTTCTTGTTCTATCTTCATTGGAAGTTTGCTTTGATCGCTTTTACCCTGCTCCCGCTCTCTGGTATTCTCATTTCCCGTTTTGGAAAAAGTTTGCGGAAAACGTCCCGGCTGGGCCAATCAAAAATGTCCGATCTTTACACCTTAATCCAAGAAACCATTGTGGGGGCGCCGGTGGTCAAGGCGTTTCAAAGGGAAGACTATGAGCGCGAACGGTTTCGTCGGGAAAACCAAACCTATTTTGAGATCTACATGAAAAACGCTCGGGTGGAATCCCTCTCGAGTCCTGTGATGGAAATGTTGGGGGCGTTGGGAATGGGGGTCATCCTCTGGTTTGGCGGCAAAGACGTGGTGAATCATGTGTGGACCACCGGTGCTTTCTTTGCGTTCATTGGAAGCGCGTTGTCGTTGTATCAACCCGTCAAAAACTTTTCCCGTTCCAACGCGACGCTTCAATTGGCTTTTTCCGGAGCCGAACGAATGTTCCAATTAATGGATGAGCGACCGACCGTTAAAGAGCTCCCTCAGGCGGAGGACTTACCTCCCTTTACAGAGACGATCACGTTCGAGAACGTGGGTTTCGCCTATCAACCGGATCGTCCTGTGCTTCACGGGGTGAACATCACGGTCCGGCGCGGTGAGGTGGTGGCTCTGGTGGGACCCTCCGGGTCCGGAAAAACAACTTTGTCGGCGCTTTTACTTCGGTTTTACGATCCCAGAACGGGGACTGTCCGAATTGATGGGCGGGATATTCGGGAGGTCACGTTTCAAAGTTTACGCCGACAAATTGGTCTTGTGACTCAAGAAACCCTTTTGTTTAACGACACCATCCGTGCCAATATCGCCTACGCCCGAGCGGGGGCCACCGAACAGGAAATTCGGGAGGCGGCCCAGGCCGCCAACGCGTGGGAATTTATCCAAGACAAACCGCTTGGCCTGGACACGCTGATCGGGGAGCGGGGCCTTTTGCTCTCCGGTGGACAGAAGCAGCGGTTGGCGATCGCCCGAGCGATCTTAAAGAACCCGCCGATCCTGGTTTTGGATGAGGCCACAAGCTCTTTGGACGCGCAATCGGAGCGGTTGGTCCAAGAGGCTGTGGAGCGGCTCATGAAAAATCGCACGGTGATCGTCATTGCCCATCGGCTGGCCACCGTGAAAAATGCCCATCGTATTGTCGTCATGGAACATGGGTCGGTGGCCGAGACCGGAACCCACACCGAATTGCTCTCGACCAACGGAATTTACCAACATCTTTACGAACTTCAGGTTTTGGAGAGATAATGGGCCCCCTCTCTTTTTCTGTCTTAGCGGTCTTCGCCACCTGGGGGGGGGGCTTCTTGATCCTTCGCCAAAAAGCGTGGGCGGAAAAACACCTCTGGCGCTTTTTAGCTTTCGGGAGTGGAATTCTGTTGGCCATGACGTTCCTTCATCTTCTTCCGGAAGCGTGGGCGCTGAACGCTCGGGCCACCGGGGTGGCGGTGGTGGTGGCGTTTGTCATCCTTTTGGCTGTGGAACAATTTACAGTGGTTCACGCCTGTGGGGAAGTGGGCGAACATTGTACGGTCCATCGGGTGGGGCACGGGGCGCTGGTGGCGCTCTTCCTTCACAGTTTGGCGGATGGGTTGGCCATTGCTTTTTCGTTTGTGTCCTCGCGGTTCCTTGGGTTTGCGGTGGCCAGCGCGGTGATCGCCCATAAATTTTCCGATGGGATGACGCTCTCCACTCTTTTTTTGGATTCCGGCCATTCTCATCGGGCCACGAGGAATCGGGTGGTCGTTTTGTCCTTGGCGACGCCTTTGGGGGTGGTTCTGGGAATGGCCTCCGGGGGATGGGCGAGTGGGACGGCTTTGGCGGCTCTTCTTGGATTGGCGGCGGGGGGGTTTCTTTACATCAGTATGGCGGACATCCTCCCGCGTATTCACAAGAGCCGTGACCGCTGGTGTTGGGTTTTGTTGGTGGCAGGCGTGGTCGTCAGCGTGCTCCTTCCACACCCATGAACGTGACCCTGAACGGGGAACCCCGTCACGTGACGGAGGGTCTGACCTTGGCCGATTGGGTAACCGAACTTGGGCTCGTTTCTGGGCGGCTGGCTTGCGAGGTGAACGGACAGGTCATCCGTCGGGCCGATTACGCCACAGTTCATTTGTCGGAAGGGGATCAGATCGAAATGGTCCAAATGATTGGTGGGGGTTGACGACTCCCGAAACTGGTAGAATGCGGAGATGAAAATGAAAGATAAAACCTTGGTTATTGCGGGGAAAAAATACTCTTCCCGTCTGATTGTGGGCACGGGAAAATATAAGTCCATGGACGCCATGGAACAGGCCCTGATGGCTTCCGGGGCCGAAATGGTGACGGTGGCGGTGCGGCGGGTGAATCTGAACGATCGCGCGGCGGACGATTTTTGGAAACACATCCCCAAAGGTTTGGTGATCCTCCCGAACACCGCCGGCTGTTACAATACCGCCGATGCCCTTCGCGTGGCCCGTTTGGCCCGGGAAGCCTTGGACACTCCCTTAATTAAATTGGAAGTGTTGGGGGATCCCAAGACCCTTTTACCGGACGTGTTCGCGCTTCTTGACGCCACCAAGATTTTGGTGAAAGAGGG
This sequence comes from Elusimicrobiota bacterium, assembly GCA_016788905.1. Classification (NCBI taxonomy): domain Bacteria; kingdom Pseudomonadati; phylum Elusimicrobiota; species Elusimicrobiota bacterium. Next base: position 24,260 of record JAEURZ010000007.1, on the reverse strand, counting down.
GTTCCACGTGTTGGCTTACACCAACGACGACCCGATCACCGCCAAGCGGTTGGAGGAGGCCGGAGTGGCGGCGGTGATGCCCCTGGCCGCGCCCATTGGTTCCGGGCGGGGAATACAAAACCCCCAAAATATTTTGTTTATTCGCGAAGTGGTGACTTCGGTTCCAGTGATCGTGGACGCGGGGGTGGGGACGGCGTCCGATGCTGCCGTGGCCATGGAATTGGGAGTTGATGGGGTGTTAATGAACACCGCCATTGCCGACGCTCAAAACCCTACGCTTATGGCCGAAGCCATGAAATGGGGTGTGGAAGCGGGCCGCGCCGCTTTCTTGGCCGGACGTATGCCTCGACGCGACTACGCCGCCCCTTCGTCTCCCGTAACGGGAATCGTTGGGTCTCCCTCTCCGGTGAGCGGTGACGCCTAGAAAATCTTTTTCACTGGTCGCGACGCTCCTTCTGGCGTCGGTGCCGGTCCTGGCGAAGCCCAGGTCCGGCATTCCGCCCGAAGACTTTTTGGGGAAACCCGTGGGGGCTCGGTTCATTGGAATGGGGGAGGTGGGCGCGGCGTTGGCGGGATCCGCCCAGTCTCCCGTCTATAATCCGGCCTCCTTGGGTGAAGTGGCTGGTTCCGCCTTCTCAGCGGATTTTCAATTGGCCAACCAAAGCAATCTTCCGGAAGAAACCATCCTCAAAAGTTCCTCCTTGCGCGGGAAAAAATTGACGTATTTGGGTTTCGCGGGGAAGGGCCGCGCCATTTTTTATCGACCCCTGACCGACTACGACGAAACCGTTTCCACGGACTCTTTCAACTTCACACAAAATTCTGTTCGCGTCACTCAATTTGGACTCAGTGCTTCGCAAGAAACGGAGAAAGGCTATTCGGTGGGGTTGGGGCTCTCCTTTATCAGTGCACGGCGGGGTTACGCCAAAGCCGAAACGGGGGAACCTTCGGTCTTAACTTTAGCGGACGGAAACGGTTTCGCTGTGGATGTGGGGTTTCGGGACAAGAAGGGGGACGTGGCTTATGGGTTGGCCCTCCAAAACGTTGCCGGTTTTATCTATTGGGACCAATACAAAACAGATCGGTTGCCTCTCCTCTTGCGGGCGGGTCTTGGATTTCAACCGGTGCCCGCCATCGGATTTTACGCGGACTATGAGAAGAGGTTTTTTTCAGGGGATACCCCAGACGCCGATTTTTGGCATTTTGGTCTTGAGTTGGCCCCCCTCTCTTGGATCGTGCTCCGCACCGGGAGCGTGAGTGAGAACTTGAACGATCAGGCCAAGACGGCTTTTTCTTGGGGATTTTCTTTGGGGAACGCCAAACGCTACACGCTGGATGCCTCTGTGAAGTCGCGAAAAGTAGAGGGAGAGCGTCTGAATCAGTTCGATCTTTCCATCGTCCTTCCCCTTCCATCGGCCAAGGACTAGCGACGCGGAGGGGAGGACGTTTTTGCGTTTAAGCGGCTTTTTTGGCTTTCCCGGACCGCAGGCACGACGTGCAGACGTAAAGTCGGCGCGGACCCGATGTGGTCAGAATCTTCACCCGTTGGAGATTCGCGGAAAAAAGGCGGTTCGTTTTTCGGTGAGAGTGACTCACGGTTTTTCCGGCGCTCACTCCCTTTTCACAGACGGTGCATCGATAGGCCATACCAATCTCCTTGGGCGTCACCCAGGTGCGCCAACTCTAAAATAGTTGAAGAATATTACCACTTTGACAACCAAACAGCAAACCACCTCCGTTCCTTGCGAGAAAGACTCTCTTCTTCTTTCCCGGCCCCTTCAGTTTGTCCCTGGGGTGGGGCCCGCCAAAGCGAAAGCGCTCTCTCGGTTGGGATTAATAACGGTGGGCGACCTCCTCCGTCATTTTCCCAGAAGCCATGAGGACCGTCGTCTCTCCACCTCTGTTTTGGGTGGGCCCGGCGGATCGCTGGCCCTCCAGGGAAAAGTCATTGGTTTCCAGGTGTCCGGGGGAGGGAAAGACCTGTTGATCGCGCGCGCCGTTTTGGCGTGTGAAGGGAAAACCATTGAGGCTATTTGGTTTCGTCGCCGTTCCTTTCGTTTTGATCCCTTTGACGGAATGAAAAAAAAACTTCTTCCAGGAACCCTCTTGTTCGTCTATGGCCCCAGCCAACCGGGGCCCCGGGGGATGGAGATCCGCGTCGAGGATTTCGATGTGGTGACGGGAGAACCTTCCCCCCATAGGGACCGGCTGGTTCCGGTATACGATCTGACGGAGGGCGTGGAGGGGCGATGGCTTCGGGCGTTGGTTTGGAAGATGCGCGAGGCGGTTCGAGAGGAAAGGGATGTTCTTCCCGAATCGGTTCGTGAAAAGCAGGGGCTCCTGGGTTTGGCCGAAGCCATGGGCCAATTCCATTTTCCTTCGGATCCAGCCGCTCGGGAACGGGCCCGGCGACGTTTGGCTTTTGATGAATTTTTCTCTTTAGAAGTTGCCCTGGCCCGGGTTCGTCAAGCGCGGACGGATGGTCCTCCCGCCCCCGTCTGTCGGCCCAACCGAACGTTGCTCACCCCGTTTCGCCAAGCGTTTGGGTTTGATTTTACCCCCGCCCAAAAGCACGTCATTAATGAAATATTTAATGACATGGCGGGGTCCCGTCCTATGAACCGATTGTTGATGGGGGAAGTCGGTTCCGGAAAGACGGTCGTGGCGGTGGCCGCTCTTCTTCTCGCGGTGGAAGCGGGGCACCAGGCGGTTCTCATGGCTCCGACTGAAATTCTGGCGGAGCAACACGCCCATGGTCTTACTCGCCTTCTCCGGGATCTCCCGGTTCGATGGGCCCTCCTGACGGGGGGGCGGAAGGGGGCGGCGAGCCGCCGGGATCGTGAGGCCTTGGCCGCGGGAGACATTCAAATCGCTGTGGGCACCCATGCCCTCTTGGAAGATCAGGTGGCTTTCAAGGATCTTGGTCTCGCGGTCATTGATGAACAACATCGGTTTGGTGTGGAACAGCGGGCGGTGCTCGGCTCAAAAGGTGTTGCGCCCCACGTTCTTTTGATGACGGCTACCCCCATCCCCCGAACTCTTGCGCTCACTCTTTATGGGGACTTGGTTGTTTCGATCATCGACCAACTTCCCCCAGGTCGCCCCGTCATCACCACCCACTGGTCCCCCGAGTCCGCGGCCCTCGCCGCGGTGCGGCGGGCGGTGACGGAAGGACGCCAAGCCTTTATCGTGTTCCCGCTTGTGCATGAGTCCGAACGGTTGGATTTGCGGGCTGTTTTGAAGGGATGGGAACATTTAAAGACGGTATTTCCCAACGTCCCGGTGGGGCTCCTGCATGGACGGATGAAATCGGCCGAGAAAGAAGCTGTGATGTCGGCTTTCAATCGAGGCGAATTGAAAATTCTGGCCGCGACCCCCGTCATCGAGGTGGGAATTGATGTCCCGAACGCGACGGTCCTAGTGATCATGAACGCCGAGCGGTTCGGGTTGGCCCAGCTCCACCAATTGAGGGGGCGGGTCGGTCGAGGAATCCACCCGTCTTCCTGTCACCTGGTGTCCGGCGCTCCCTCCCTGGAGGCCGCGGACCGACTGAAACTTCTCTGCCGAACCAAAGACGGGTTCAAATTAGCGGAAGAAGACCTTCGTCGTCGGGGTCCTGGAGAATTTCTAGGTGAAGCCCAACACGGGTTACCCGAATTTCGAGTAGGAAACCTGGTCACGGATGGCGCGCTCATTGGGGAAGCCCGAGAAGCCGCTTTTGCCCTTATCCAGGAAGATCCGGACCTCTCTCACAAGGACCACCGCCCTCTCGCCCAGGCCATTTCCCACAGATTCAAACACCGCTTACGCTTTGGCCAGGTGGCTTGACCACGTAAAGGCATCAACATCCGCGTGCCACTTAAGCGGGGGGGGGGATTAGGACCGCAGGGACTGCCAGAGGGATTGGGAGACGAGGGGTATTTGGGTGCGGAGATCTTCCGTAAACCCGCCGTACATACGGGCCGTACACACCCGAATCACGCCGCCAAAGAGGAGGGCGCCCAGAATCCGGACCGGCCCCTCTTTGATGTCGCCATTCTTTTGTCCTTCTTCAATGATCTGATTGGCAATCGTCCCGGGATGTGCGAGATCTGATGGATATTTCTTGAACTCTCTGGTTTCAGCGACAATCAGATAGGTAAATAAGTCTGGGTTGGAATCAAAGGCATTAAAACACGCTTCCACATAGAGGCGCACTTTTTCCTCACTGTTTTTACCTTCCGCCAACTGTTTAGAAAGTTTTTCTGTAAACGCCTGAAGATGGGTTGAAAATAGGGCCCAGGCCAATTCATGTTTCCCCTTAAAATGGTTGTAAAGGGCCCCCGCCGAAACACCTGCAGCGTCGGCAATATCCTTGATTGTCGTGGCCTCCACACCCTGTTTAACAAATAGGGCAACAGCGGCGCGCATAACACGCGGCAGGAGGGTTGAAGACTTATCATGGTCGAATATAAGGTCCATAATTTCGTGAACGAATGTTCGTTAAGTTATAATTCCATCGATCTAAAGTCAAGTTCGAATCTAAAAATTGAGTCAATTTTTTTTAACATTACTTATTGACATTTTAGATAATCGGTGTATAATATGAACGAACATTCATTCGTGCGAAAGGGTGAATGTTTTTTGTTTGCCGTGATATGCAAATGAACGTTCATTCAAAAGGAGGATTAAGATGAAAACCTTGTGCAGAAAAATAAGTGTCCTGATGGTTTGTCTCGTTACGGCTGGGTTGGCTTTTTCAGCGGGGACGTTGACCGTGACTGGGTCACCCAAGCAACCCATTCAAATTAAGGACCACCACGTGGATGTTGTCATTAATAATGGGTTCGCTCGAACTGAAATGGTTCAAACATTCCATAATCCCAATGGGGTGGACCTCGAAGGCTTGTACGCCTTCCCTCTTCCCCAAAAAGCCAGCCTAGCGGAATACCGGCTGACGACCGGGGAAACTGTCATGGATGGCGAAGTGGTCCCTAAAGAAGAGGCCCGCAAAGCCTATGAGGAAGAGCGGGACAATGGCCAACAGGCCGGTGTGACAGAAAAAAAAGACGATCAGCGATTTGAGTTCCATGTGGCGAAAGTTCCTGCCCAATCGGACGTGACCATGCGGGTGGTCTACTATCAACCCCTGGAAATAGACACCGGAATCGGCCGCTACATCTATCCTCTTCAAGAGGGAGGCACCGATGAAGTGGCCAAGAGCTTCTGGGTTCCTAACAGCAAGGTGGAAGGAACGTTTTCCATGAAGTTAGAACTGAAATCGGCATGGCCCGTGGCCGAAGTCCGTGTGCCTGGTCGTGAACAAGCCGCGCAAGTGATCCGCGTCGCAGACGGCCACTACCAGGTCGCCTTGTCCCAAATGGGCGGAAGTTTAAACCAAGACGTCGTGTTATACTACCGGTTGGCTGATGATCTCCCTGGGCGCGTGGAAGTCATTCCTTACCGAGCTCCCGGTGCAACAGAAGGGACCTTTCTTATGGTGGTTACCCCCGGCATCGACCTGCAACCCCTTCAGAAGGGGTCCGATTACGTGTTTGTGCTTGACGTCTCGGGAAGCATGCAAACCAAAATCCACACGCTGGCCAATGGGGTCACCCAAACCCTGGGCCAAATGAACGACCGAGACCGGTTCCGAATCGTCACCTTCAATCAGCAGGCGAAGGAACTGACCTCCGGCTGGGTCAATGCCACGGGTCCTTCCGTTAAAGAATGGGTGGATAAAATAGGGAAGATCGGTACGGACGGCGGCACGGATGTGCACGCGGGGCTCTCCCTCGCTCTCAAAAACCTAGACAACGACCGCGTGACCAGCGTGATCTTGGTCACCGACGGGGTCACGAACAGCGGTGTCATCGACCCCAAAGCCTTTCGAACACTCCTTGAACAATACGATGTTCGGGTGTTCGGATTCGTGATGGGCAATAGCGCCAACTGGCCCTTGATGCGCGTGATCGGCGAAGCGAGCGGCGGGTTTTCCTCCGGGGTGTCCAACGATGACGACATCGTGGGACAAATCCTCCTGGCCAAATCCAAAATTCGCCACGAAAGTCTCCACCACGCGGACGTTGAAATCACGGGGGGCAAGACCCACGACGTGACCCGGGTTCCCAAGAAAATCTACCGTGGTCAACAGGTGGTCCTCTTGGGAAAATACGCCCAACCTGGCGAGGCCACGTTTACCTTGAAAGCCCGTTTAAGCGGCCAAGACAAGGAGTATGTCACCCGCTTCGTTCTTCCAGAGGTGGACCAAGAAAATCCAGAACTGGAACGGCTGTGGGCCTTAAACCGAATCGAAGAAATTCAAGCCAAGACCAACGCAGGTTTAGGTGATCCGATCGAGTCCGCCACCGCGATCCGGGACCTGGGCGTCTCTTATCAAATCGTCACGGACGAAACCTCCATGTTGGTGCTAGGCGATGAAGCCTTCGCCCGGCGTGGGATCGATCGCAAGAACAAAGCTCGCGTGGCCGTGGAGCAGGCGGCCCAATCCGTTCGGGCCAACGCCCCCATTCGTCATCACCGGGTGGACACATCGAAGCCGGCGTTTCCTCGTTCCGCCCCTCGGCTGGGTGGCGGCGGAGCCCTGGACCCCGGGAGCGCGGTCATCGTCCTCCTTGGGTTGGGCTACGCGATTCGTCGCCGGTTCATCGGGGGAAAATAATGGTTCGAACGTCTTCCCTGATGGAAGACGGGAAGGGAGCGGGCCTCTGGCCCGTTCCCTTCCTGGCGGCAGGGATCGCCCTGGTCCTTATGGCTTTTCCGGCACTGGGAGACAGGTTCCAATGGATCCAGGGTGACCCCTGGGCGCCCCTGCGGTGGGTCGGGTGCCATTGGACCCATTGGTCCTGGCCCCACGTGGTCTGGGATGCCCTGGTGTTCGCGGTCCTCGGCCTCTGGGCCCAACGACTTTCCCCATGGGGATTTTATTGGACACTCGGTCTCTCTGTCCTTGCCATTCCGGTTGCCATCGGTTTTTTATTACCCGATTTGCCCAGTTACCGGGGTTTATCAGGGCTGGACTCCGCCCTTTTCGGTCTCGTGGCAACCCATTTAGCCATCGAGGCCCATCGATTGAAAAAACGCTGGGATCTCTTCATCATCTGTTTTTTAATGGGAGGATTTGCCTTGAAAGTTCTATTTGAAATTGTATTTTCCACATCCTTTTTCGCAGGCGGCTCCGAGATCATGGTACCCATCCCATTGGCGCACGCCGTTGGCGGTTTTATCGGTAGTGCTGTTGCCGGCGCTCTGGCGCGGAGCCATCCCCTCGCTAAGTAGAGAAGGGGAACAACATCTCTCTCTCAACTGGGGATTCCAGGTTAACCCGAAATCCCCAGTTGAATCACGGGATTCGACAAAAACATCGGGCCTTTTTCCTTCACAAAAAAGTTTGTCCGTAGTCCCCGCTACGACCTGCACTTTTTTGTTCGTAAAAAAGCCCGCTTTTTTCGTCTCGGTCCTCGCGCTCAACTGGGGATTCCGGGTTAATTGGAAATTGGACCAAGATGGGGGATCATCTAAGGTTATTTGCGTTTGCCAGCGTTAGGGAGAGAAATGCGGCTGGCCAGAGTGAAGATTTAGGATGCAAAGCTGAAACAAGCGGCGTGAATTCCGTGGCCAATTATAACTAAAAAAGATTGCGCCAAAAACAGTTGAGAAAGGAAAATGAGAAAGGAGGGAATGGTCTCGGAGGGCTAAGGTGGGGGATGTTTCAGACTCCCCAGGCTCTCACAGATCCTCCCGTGAATCTGAAAAAGGCCGAAAAACAACAATATAAGGGGATTCTTTGATGAAGAGTTCGCAACGTGGGAACAGTGGAAATTTCCTTGTTTACATGGGGGTCGTCCTGCTGTGTTTCTTTGCGCTCCTATGGGTCACGGGAAGGAACGAGAAGCCGGAGAAGTCCGCCGTTTCCTTGTCCCGGGATTCGTCCTCCTTGGCACCAGAATCTGTTCTCCTCACGGAACCCGAAACGGACCCCAGCGGAAAAATCCGTCAGGCCTTTGACCGCGTGATGAAATCTTATCCATACAAACTTGAAGAGAGGGTTTGGTTAAAAGAAGGGCAAGTTCCCCATGTCTACGTATTCGAAGTAAAGGATGAATATCATGGCAAGAGTTCAATGTTTTTGGGGATGAAGATAGAGCATGGTAGTATTCGCTTAAAAAATGAGCTCTACGCTCTTGACAGCACCTCGGGAGTTTGGAATTTGCTTCGTCCCGCCCGTCTTAAGGGTCGATCTATTTCAGGGCGACAACAATACGATAGCCACGTCAACCGAACCTCTACGGCTGTTGACCCGTTTAATCTGGCGGGGTTGGTGTTTGAAAGGAAGGAAATATTTGCGGGACGAGAATTCGCCCGGTATTCAAGTGATACCGTTTCAAAAGTGGGAGGTGACAACCCTGGCACGAGAGTGGTAAAGACCTTGTTGGTGGATCTTAAGAGGTTTGTCCCCGTCCTGTTCGAAATAAGCCACTCCCTTCCTGATGAATATGCCAATCAGCAGACTCTCATCCCCGGAAAAACCATGGGGGATATTTTGGGACGAGGGACTCACTATCGGCGCTTGACAGAGTGGAACTACGATTGCCTCGTTTCAGTTCAAGAACCGACTTCTTATCAAGTGATTGATGATGCTCCTCTGATCCTGTCAAAAATCAAGAGGCTCGAGATGATCCCGGATGCCTCGTTAATCGGCGATATGGGGCCCAAAGGGGTCTTTGAAAAAAGTCTTTGGGGGCATTGACGGAACAAGGGCGAGTCTCCCGGGGGATTGATCAGAGAGGGGGACATGTCTGCTTAATTGCCTTTCTCGCGTTTAAGACAAAGGGTCAATACTAGACCTCGTCTCTCATCCAGGACAGTGGGCTTTTTTTCTTTTGGCTTTTTGGTAACGGTCAACAAGGGTCTCTCTCTTTTCCATTTTGAAGGTGTCGATCGGCATGTAACCCTCTTTTTCGTGAGGAATAATATAGCGGACTCAACACCCATTTGGTCGGTAACATTACGCAGGACGCAATGCGGGGGTTTGACACTTGCCTCTCAATTCCCTACAATTGGGCCGAATTCTGTGGTTTAACCCTCCGTTGGTGGGTTGATCGGGTCTTTTGGGGGGCGGGCGATGAGGTTGCGTATCCGAGATATTGTGCGGGAAAAGTCGATTGAGTTGGACGAGTCGATTCCTGCTTCCCGGTTCACCCTGGAGTCTCCGGATCGCCCCGAGCTGGTGAGGCCTGTTCAGGCCCATATGAAAGCCGAAATTCAAGAAGAAGACGCCTGGGCATGGGTTCAGGTTCGGGCGTCGTTAACTCTTTCGTGTGCGCGGTGTTTGGAACGGTATGAATTGGAGGTTCGGCCTTCGTTTGAAGTCGAGGCTCCCGTGACGGAGGAATACCTCGATATTGACGACGACATCCGTCAAAACATTTTCTTGTCCCTGCCTCCGAAACCGTTGTGTCGGCCGGGATGCCGGGGCCTTTGTTCAATGTGTGGGAAGAACCTCAATAAGGGGCCGTGTGGATGCCCTCCCCCTGAAACAAGTTCAGTTTTTGACGTGTTGAAAAATTTGAAACTTAAATAAGGATAATCAATCCCCATGGCTAACCCAAAGAAAAAACATTCACCCGCCCGTCGTGACAGCCGACGGTCCGCGAACTTTAAGTTGGTTTACGGTTCGCTTTCCCGTTGCCCGAATTGTGGCGCGGCGCGTCCTCCCCATCGTGTGTGCGCCGCCTGTGGCTTTTACGGGAAAGAATTGGTTGTCGCTCCGAAAGCGCCGAAGAAAAAAGACGAAGGAAAATAGGTTCTGGTGCGTTTTTAATTTACCATGACCATCCGCATCGCTCTGGACGCCATGGGCGGGGATCGGGGGCTCCCTCCCAACATCGAAGGGGCCCTCCTCGCTAAACAAGAGTTGGAGCATGAGATTATCCTTGTGGGCGACCAGGGGATGATTGAGCAGGAGCTGGCCCACCATGGGGCGTCGGGCAAATTCATTATCCAACACGCGCCGACCGTCATTGGAATGCATGAAAAACCCGCGGAAGCTTGTCGCTCGAAGAAAGATTCCTCTATTATGGTCTGCGCGGACATCGTGTCCCAAGGGAAGGCCGATGCTTTGATTTCCGCGGGCAATTCCGGGGCGACGATGGCGGCCAGTTTGTGGCATTTGCGGCGCCTGCCCGGGGTGTCTCGTCCCGCGATCGCGGCGATCTTTCCAACGTTGGAAGGAAACTCTGTCCTCCTGGATGTGGGGGCAAACGTGGATTGCAAACCCAAACATCTTCTCCAATTCGCCATCATGGGCTCTATTTATTCCAAGGCTGTTTTTGGTATCGCCAACCCCCGGGTGGGTCTTTTAACCATTGGGGAGGAAGAGGGGAAAGGAAACGAATTGACTTTGGAAACCCATCCGTTACTGCGTGCCAGTGGTTTGAATTATGTGGGACACACGGAAGGACGTGACATCCCCGCGGGGACGGCCGACGTCTTTGTTTGTGATGGTTTTGTGGGGAACGTCCTTTTGAAGTTTGGTGAGGGGTTGGCGGCGGCGGTATTAAAATTGATTAAGCAAGAGGTTCGCAAACACCCTTTGGCTATTTTTGGGAAATACTTGCTTAAAGGGGCGTTTAAAGAGCTCCTCAAAAAAACAGACCCTTCCGAATTTGGGGGCGCTTTGTTGTTGGGGGTCAATGGGGTCGCTTTGATTGCCCACGGGGGGTCCGACGCTAAAGCGGTAAAAAATTCGGTTCGGACCGCTGCCGCTTTTGTGGAGAAGGGAATTAATCGGCAGATTTCCGAACAGATTCACCGTCTGCCTCCCACTCCCTTGCCCGCGCCGGTGGGGACTTAACCCATGGGCGTGAAATTTCTATCGACCGGCTCAGGACTTCCGGCTCGGGTTCTCACAAATGATGATTTGACTAAAATGGTGGACACGTCGGACGAGTGGATCACCGAGCGGACCGGAATTAAAGAACGGCGGATTGTCGCTCCGGACCAAGCGACATCGGATCTGTCCACCCAGGCGGCTCGTCAAGCGCTGGAGCGGGCCCATCTCCGGCCCGATCAGGTGGACGCGATCGTCGTGGCCACCTGCACGCCGGATCATCTATTCCCGTCGACAGCATGTCTGGTTCAGAAAGCCTTAGAGGTGCCCTCGTGCATCGCTTTTGATGTTTCGGCGGCCTGTTCCGGGTTTATTTACGGGCTGGCCGTGGTCAATGGTCTTATCGAGACAGGTGTTGCAAAGACCGTTCTTTTAATTGGCGCGGACACCCTTTCTCGGTTTACGGATTGGACGGATCGAGGGACCTGTGTCCTTTTTGGTGACGGGGCGGGGGCTGTTGTTCTGGCCGCGTCAGATGGGCCATCCGATTTGCTTTCCCTTCATCTTTCCGCGGACGGGTCTAAGGGGGATGTTTTGAATATTCCCGGCGGTGGGTCGCGTCATCCTTTGAATAGCACAGACGACATCCGCGCCTTTCCGCCTCTCATTAAAATGGAGGGGAAAGAAGTGTTTAAAAATGCCGTAACCCGGATGGTGGAGGCCGCTACCGCGGCTCTCGCTAAGGCGGGCTTATCTCCCCAAGATCTTCGTCTCCTCATTCCTCACCAGGCCAATTTGCGGATCATTGACGCGGTGGCCAAAAGAGTCAATATCCCGGACGACCGAGTGTTTCGTAACGTTCAAAAATTCGGCAATATGTCGGCCGCCACCACGATCATCGCGTTGGACCAAGCGGTTTCTGAGGGGCAAGTGAAACGGGGGGACAAAGTGGAATTGATCGCTTTTGGCGCGGGGTTGACCTGGGGTGCGGCGGTCCTGCAATGGTGATGAAAACGGCGTTTCTTTTTCCGGGTCAAGGGGCTCAATACGTGGGGATGGGCCGCGAGCTTAACGATCATTTTCCGGAGGCGCGAGCCATCTTTGAACGGGCGGAATCCCGGCTGGGCCGTGAATACATTGATGTGATTTTTTCGGGTCCAGAAGAAAAGCTTCGGCAGACGCGGTTCACGCAGGTCTCTCTTTTCATCGTTTCCATGGCGGCCCACGCGGTCCTTCGGTCTTCCGGTCGGCGAGCGGACGTGATGGCGGGGCACAGTTTGGGGGAATACTCGGCACTTTGTGCCGCGGGGGCGTTTGATTTCGAAACGGGTTTGGATTTGGTGAAAGCCCGCGGGGAAGCCCTAGGGGCTGCCGCGGAAAAGGCTGCGGGATCGATGGCGGCCCTTTTGGGCCTCGAACGTTCTGTGGTGGACGACCTGTGTCGAAAGGCGGCCGTGAAGGGGCTGTGCCAACCCGTCAATTTCAATTGCCCCGGACAGATTGTGGTGGCAGGGACGGCGGAAGCCATGGACGAAGTGGTTCGACTGGCCCAGGAGGCTGGGTCTTTAAAATCCCTGCGTTTGAATGTTTCCGGCGCTTTCCATTCCTCATTGATGAATCCAGCCGCGACGGCCATGGCCCCGGTTCTGGCGGCGGCGCGGATCGTCTCGCCGGACGTTCCCGTGGTGGCCAACGTGGACGCCCGGCCAGTGCAGGATCCCCAACAGATTCGTGAGAAATTGGTTCAACAGATCGACCACGCGGTGTTATGGGAAGAGACCCTGCGGTTTATGATCGACGCGGGGGTCGAAACTTTTATTGAACTGGGACCGGGCCGGGTTCTCTCTGGGCTATTGCGGCGCACCGATAAGACGAAAAAATTTTCTAATATAGAAGACAAGAAATCTGCGGACGCGCTTCTCGCTGTGTCCTCGACCCCCTCCTAAAAGGATAACCCTATGCGACTCAAAGACCAAACAGCATTGATTACCGGCGGCGCCCAAGGCATTGGCCGGGCCATCGCCGAAACATTTGCCAAAGAAGGGGCGAACTTGGCGCTCTGCGATGTGAACGAGCAGGTGTGTCAGGCGACAGCGGATGAGTTGGCCAAAACCTTTGGTGTGAAAACCCATGCGGCCAAAGTTAATGTGACGGCGTTCGCGGATTGTGAGAAATGGGTCCAGTCGGTCTTCGCGGTATTCGGGCGGGTCGACATCTTAGTGAATAACGCCGGGATCACGAAAGACAATCTTTTGATGCGCATGTCCGACGCCGAATGGGACGCCGTCCTCGCGGTCAATCTGAAGGGGCCGTTTAACTGCACGAAAGCGGTGGTTCGCCCCATGTTTAAAGCCCAACGGGGCCGCATTATCAACATCGCTTCGATTGTGGGGTTGATGGGGAACGCGGGGCAGGCCAACTATTCGTCTTCCAAAGGGGGCCTGGTGGCCCTGACCAAAACGTGCGCGCGGGAATTTGCCAGCCGCCAGGTTCTTGTCAATGCCATCGCGCCCGGCTTCATTCGGACCGCCATGACCGACAAACTATCGGACGACCAAAAAAAGAAACTCACCGATCTCATCCCGTTAACCCGTTTGGGCGAGTCCCAGGACGTTGCCAACGCGGCACTCTTTTTGGCTTCTGATGAAAGTTCTTATATCACCGGCCACGTTCTTTCCGTGAACGGTGGGATGTACATGTAGGGATCCCTCTCCCCGATCCTCTCCCGCTCTGCGGGAGAGGGTGGGCCGACGGCCCGGGTGAGGGGAAGTTTAATGTTTTGCAGTCGGGCAGGATAGGCCCAACGCGCGCGGGGCGAACCCACGCACGTTGAGCTTCTCCTCCCACATCGCGTAAGGAGGCACAAGTGGCAGACGACATCGAGACAAAGGTAAAAGAAATCATCGTGGAACAGTTGGGCGTTGACGCGGCGCAGGTGAAGCCGGAATCGTCCTTCGTGAATGACCTCGGGGCCGATTCGTTGGACACCGTGGAGTTGGTGATGGCGTTGGAAGAAGCCTTCGACATGGAAATCCCTGACGAAGAAGCGGAGAAAATCCAAACCGTCACACAAGCTGTTTCCTACATCACCAGTCATAAGAAATAGATGACCCCCCGGTCCCCGAGGGGCGAGCGGCCGCGGGGCACCGACACTTTGGAGAAATCCCTATGTCCATGAATCAAAAACGAATCGTCGTCACAGGCCTCGGGGTGGTGAGCCCCATCGGAATCGGCAAGGCGGCGTTCCTGGAATCCATTAAGGCCGGTCGTTCCGGTGTGGGCAAGGTCAGTTATTTCGATGTGTCCACTTACCCCTGCCAAATTGACGCGGAGGTCAAAGGATTTCAAGCGGATCAATTCATAGACCGCAAGAAAATAAAACGCATGGATCCTTTTGCTCAATTTGCCATGGCCGCGGCGCGGATGGCGGTGACAGACTCGGGGATCGATTTTTCAAAGGAAAATCCTGAACGGTGTGGGGTGATTGTGGGGTCGGGAATTGGGGGCCTTCAAACGATTGAGGCGGAGCACAGCGTTATTCTTAAAAAAGGCATGCGCCGGGTTTCTCCATTTCTGATCCCCATGCTGATTTCCAACATTGCTTCAGGGGAGATCGCCATTGAATACGGGATCACGGGTCCCAACTATTCCGTGAGCTCCGCCTGTGCCACAGCCAACCACGCTCTGGGCGCATCGTTGCGGCATTTGCGCTATGGGGACGCGGACGTTTTAATTGCGGGAGGAGCGGAGGCCGCCATTACCGCTTTGGGTTACGCGGGGTTTTGTCAGGCGCGGGCTATGACAACAGATTTTAATGATTTTCCCGAAAAGGCCAGCCGGCCGTTCGATAAAAACCGGTCGGGTTTCGTGATGGGTGAAGGCGCTGGGGTTTTGGTTTTGGAAACCTTGGAGCACGCTTTGGCCCGGGGCGCCAAAATTTATGGGGAGTTGGCTGGGTTTGGTGCGACGGACGATGCGTATCACATTACCGCGCCGTCCCCTGAAGGCAAAGCGGCGACCCGTGCCATGCAATTGGCGTTGGCCGATGCGGGCGTCCGCCCGGAAGAAGTGGACTACGTGAACGCGCACGGAACTTCCACCGAACTGAACGACAAAACGGAGACCATGGCCCTGAAAAAGGTTTTTGGGGCGCACGCCCAAAAACTAGCCATTTCTTCGACCAAATCCATGACCGGCCACTTGCTGGGGGCCGCGGGTGCGGTGGAATTGATCGCCACTCTTCTCTGCATGGAAAATGGGTTTATTCACCCCACCATTAATTACGAAACACCGGACCCTGAATGCGACCTGGATTATGTCCCCAACGTGGCGCGCCCGGCTCAAATTCAATGTGCCCTTTCAAATTCCCTTGGGTTTGGCGGCCACAACGCGGTGGTGGTGGCCAAGCGCTATAACGGGTAAACGGGCCATGGCACGCGTGGACGCCGCGCCCCTGGAAAAGGTGCTTCGGCGTGTTTTCAAGTCGCGGAAGTTGTTTCAGGAAGCTCTGACCCACAAATCCTACGCCATCGAACATGGAAGCAAATCTTTTAACGAGCGTTTGGAATTTTTGGGGGATAGTATTCTGGCCGCGATCGTGGCCCATTACCTCTTTAAGCGGTATCCGGACGAAGACGAGGGAAAACTTTCCAAACTGAAATCTCAATTGGTGGCCCGTCCTTCCTTGGTCCTCTGGGCCCGAGAAATCGGTTTGGGTCAGTATCTCTGGATGTCGGATGGGGAAGAGGCCACCGGGGGCCGCGACCGGGAAAGTCTTTTGGCGAATGCTTTTGAGGCTCTTTTAGGGGCCCTGTTCCTGGACGGTGGGTTTCCTGTTGCCCAGCGGTTTATTGTCCGATTGGTTTCCAAGAAAAAAAGAATTATTGAAACCGATTATAAAAGCAAATTGCAAGAAATCATCCAAAAGCGTTATAAAGTACCACCTTCTTACACACTGAAAGAACAGACGGGGCCCGACCATAATAAAACCTTTGTGATGCATGTTCATGTTCGACGACGGCTCCTGGGAGTTGGGGACGGGCGATCCAAAAAAGAGGCCGAACAGGCCGCGGCGTGGGAAGGTTTAAAAAAAATTCGAGTTCATCGGCTTTCCCCACTCATCGATCCAACCCATATGGCCGAAGACAATACGGTGGCGGTTCCCTCACCCCGGCGTCCCTCGCGCTGAAATCGTTAAGATTTTGTATATTGGTTTTTCCAAAGACTATTTTCACCAGCTCAGAGAGGAGATTTTATGAACTATTTTTTGACCGAAGAACAACAGGCCATTGCGGAAACGGCCCGCGAGATCGCGGAAAAAAAGATTAAACCGGTTCGTGAGAAGCACGATGCCGAGGAAAGTTTCCCCTGGGAAGTGGTGGAGGAGTTAAAAAAAGCCGATCTCTTCGGGGTGTATTTTCACCCGAATTACGGAGGGCTTGGCGGGGCTGGTTTTGAGTTGGTTCTCGTTGTGGAGGAACTCTCGAAAGCCTGTGGCGGCATCGCGCTTTGTCTCGCGGCGACGGCGCTCGGGGCGTTCCCCATCATCCTCTTCGGAACCCCGGAACAAAAAAGGAAATGGCTCCCGGATTTGGCCAGTGGCAAACGCTTGGGCGCTTTCGCCATCACCGAGCCCGAAGCCGGTTCCGATGCCACGGCGACAAAATGTTCGGCGAAAAAAGATGGGGATTTTTACATCCTCAACGGGGTAAAGAATTTTTGTTCCAATGGAGAGGCCGCGGAAATCTACTCCATTTTTGCCACAACGGATCCCAAGCGGGGGGCGCGGGGAATTTCAGCTTTCGTGGTTGAGAAAGGGATGAAAGGGTTTACTTTCGGGAAGAAAGAGACGAAAATGGGGATCCGCGCCAGTTCCACTTATGAACTCGTATTTGACAATTGCCGGGTCCCGGCCGCCAATATGTTGGGAAAAGAAGGGTTTGGTCTCTTTGTGGCCCAAGCGACTTTCGACATTTCCCGTCCAGGTGTGGCCGCCCAGGCTTTGGGTATTGGGACAGGGGCGCTGAACGAGTCTTTGGCTTACGCCAAGGTTCGACGGCAGTTTGGACAGTCGGTGCTCTCGTTTCCCTCTTCCCAACACATGGTGGCCGACATGGCCACGAGCCTTGAGGCTTCGCGCGCGCTCCTTTATTCCGTGACGCGGGCCATGGACGTGGATATGAAAGCCGCTGTGGACGCTTCTGAGGAATCGGGGAAAACGGTTTATGAGGAAATGAAGAAGGTGTCCACGGGGCGTTGGACAAAATATTCGGGTATGGTGAAGTTGTTTTGCTCAGACACGTCTTTCTGGGTTTCGGACAGTGCCATACAACTGTGTGGTGGGATCGGTTACATGCGGGACTTCCCTGTCGAGAAATTTTTGCGCGACGCAAAAATTACGCAGATTTATGAGGGCACCAATCAGATTCAACGTAACGAGATCGGCATGATGATCACGAAAGAACTGGCGGCGAAACCGGCCTAGGCGGGCCAACCCTCCTGGGTGGATCAGGGGCGTCGTTCGGTTCGGGGTAACGGCTGAATGACGGATACGTGTTGGAAGCATTTTCAGAGAGTAGAATGGGATCGACCAACTCATTAAAATAGAGGGCCTATGGGAATCCATATCGTTGTTTGTATCAAACAGACCCCCGCCACTTCCAATATTCAAATAGACCCGGTCACGGGAACATTGAAACGGGAAGGCATGGCCGCGGCGATCAATCCGTTTGACGAATACGGGATCGAAGAGGCGGTTCGGATAAAAGAGCGTATTCCGGGGACCACCGTGAGCGTGATCACCATGGGACCTCCCCAAGCGGAAGAATCTCTTCGGGAGGCCATTGCCCGGGGAGCGGATCAGGGGTTTCACCTGACCAGTCGCGCCTTCGCTGGTGCCGACACCTGGGCGACTTCGTACACCCTTTTTAAGGGGATTGAAAAAATTGTTAAAGAGAAAGGGCCGGTTCATTTGATCCTTTGCGGAAAACAAACGAACGATGGGGACACGGGTCACGTGGGTCCTGGAATAGCGGCGTGGCTGGATTGGCCCAACGTTGCTTATGTGAAAAAAGTGGAGTCCGTGGATGACAAAAAAATTGTTGTGCATCGGATGATGGAAGATGGGGTGGACGTTTTGGAAATGGATCTCCCCGCGGTGGTCGCGGTGGTGAAGGAGATCAATGAGCCTCGGGTGGCCGGTTTGAAAGGGAAAATGGCCGCCAAAAAAGCCATTATTCCCAAATGGAACGAAACGGATATCGAAGCCGATATCAAGAGTATTGGACTGGGCGGCTCGCCGACCATCGTGGCGAAGTCGTTCAATCCTCCTCCGCGGAAGGGCGGCGTCAAAATCGATGGCGCGACGGCTCAGGATAAGGCGAAAGCCTTGGTGGACAAACTTCAAGAGATGAAACTCATTTAACCATGCCCAATACAATCTTTGTCACGAAAAACCGTTGCACCGGATGCACCTCCTGCGCGAAGGCTTGCCCTGTCTCGTGTATCGATATGGTGGATCGCCCGAAAGAGCCTGGGGTTCCCTGGAGGAAGTTGGCTGTTATTGATGAAGCCAAATGTATTTTTTGCAACGCCTGTGTGGAAGCCTGTGATCAACTGGGTGAAAAATCCAAGAACAAAGAGGTGTTCCACGCCATCACGCTGATGAAAGAAAAGGTTGAGGGGAAAACGATTGTGGACGTTTCCCTCTACAAAAATGTTTGGATTTTCGCGGAGATGCGGCACGGGAAACTGGTTCCCACTGCTTTTGAACTGTTGGGGTTGGCTCGGACGTTGGCCGGGACCTTGGGCGAACAGGTGGCCGCTGTTCTTATCGGAAAAGACGTGGGGCCTCACGCCCAGGAATTGATCGCCCACGGGGCGGACATTGTTTACGTGATCGATCACCCGTCTTTGGAAAATTTCGTTGACGAGGTGTATACCCAGGCGCTCACGGATCTTATTCTTCAGGAAAAACCCAACAAACTTTTGCTCCCGGCCTCCACCATCGGCCGTTCGTTTGGATCCCGGGTGGCCATCGCCGCCAACACGGGGATTACCGCGGATGCCACGGAACTCTCCATTGATCCTGGGTCGCGAATGCTTCACGCCACACGGCCTTCCTTTGGCGGGAATTTAATGGCCACCATCCTCTGTGAAAACCATCGTCCGGAAATGGCCACGGTTCGACCCATGGCGTTTCCCCGTTCGCCCGAAGAACAAGGCCGGACCGGAAAGGTGGTGGTTGTTCCTGTTGATGTTTCGAAATGGAAGGAACGGACCCGTTTTGTCCGGTTTGAGGCGGAGAAAGGGGAAGCCCAAGACATTACGGCCGCCGACGTGATCGTGGCGGGGGGGCGTGGGGTAGGGGGGGCGGATGGTTTTAAGGCTTTGGAAGCGTTGGCCTCCGCTCTGAAAGGAACCGTGGGGTCCAGTCGTGCCGCGGTAGACGCGGGATGGATTCCTTATCGGACCCAGGTCGGGCTTACCGGCCGAACCGTTCGTCCTAAACTTTATATTGCCGCTGGGATTTCAGGCCAAATTCAACACTTGGCCGGGATGAGTTCGAGCGAGGTTATTGTGTCCATCAACAAGGATGGGGAATGCCCATTGAATAAAATGGCCACCCTATCCATTGAAGGGGACATGTTCGAAGTGATTCCCGCCATCACCGCGGAAATCAATAAACGTCGAGGGCACTGATCCTATGAAAAAACAAATTCTACTCCTGACTCTTTCTGTGGGCTTTCTTTCGGGCTGTGGTTATAATACGTTTCAGACGACGGACGAGACCATCACGTCGTCTTGGGCCGAGGTGGTGAACCAGTACCAGCGGCGGGCCGATTTGATCCCGAACCTGGTCAATACCGTCAAAGCCGTCGTCAAACAGGAAAAAGATGTGTTTTTAGGTGTGACCGAGGCCCGGTCTCGGGTGGGGGCTATTCAGGCTTCACCGGAGACCTTAAAAGACGCCGCCGCTTTCTCGAAATTTCAAGCGGCGCAGGGAGAATTATCAGGGGCCTTGTCCCGCCTCTTGGCCGTGACAGAAAACTATCCCCAGTTGAAATCCGACCAGAATTTCCGAGACCTCCAAGTCCAACTCGAAGGCACTGAGAACCGTATTGCCGTGGCCCGTAATCGCTACATCGCCGCTGTTCGGGAATACAACGTGACGGTGCGCCGATTCCCAACGAACTTGACCGCCAAGATGTTTGGGTACACCACGAAACCCACTTTTTCCGTTGAAAATGAGAAAGCCATCGCCACGCCTCCCCTTGTTGATTTCGGTGCCGATGCGAAGTAAGCGGTCCGGTTTTAAAAAGGGCCTTCTGGGCACCTTCCTGTGCTTCTTTTCTCTTAGTCTCCTGGCCGACCAGCCAATCCCTCCTCTCACCCGACGTGTTACCGATTTAACCGGGACGCTGAACGCGACCCAACAGTCGGCCATCGAAAAAGTCCTCGAACAATTTGAGCGAGAGAAAGGGTCTCAGGTGGCCGTCTTTATTGTCCCTACCACCAAGCCCGAATCCATTGAACAATACGCCATTCGGGTCGCGGAGCAATGGAAACTGGGACGAAAGAGTGTGGATGATGGGGTTTTGTTTTTGGTGGCGAAAAACGATCGAACCCTTCGTTTGGAGGTGGGGTATGGTTTGGAAGGTGTTCTTCCCGATGCTCTCTGCAACCGTATTATCGATGGATTCGTTGTCCCTCGGTTCAAAGAAGGTGACTTTTTTGGAGGGATTCGCGATGGGGTGGCACGAATTTTAGGGACCATTCAAGGGGAGCCCCTTCCCCCGCCTGTTTCCGAAAAGAGTAAAACGGGGGGGGGCGTGATTATGGTGATTTTTATTTTTCTTCTTCTCTTGATTAATCTTCTCCCCCGTCTTTTTGGATTTTCGTCTCTCCGATCGGGACGGGGGGGCTGGCGGTCCGGTGGCGGTGGCTTTGGCGGGGGAGGTTTCGGTGGTGGGGGCGGTGGGTTTGGTGGTGGGGGAGCGTCTGGACGATGGTAAACACATACGATTTAAAGCGATGGGCACAGCATGTTTTTTCTCTGCCCGGTCTCCTTCGGCGGCGGTTTCCCGCACCCCTATTAAAATCCATCGAGGAAGCGGTTGGCAACTCGGAAAAAAAGCACAACGGAGAAATTCAGTTTGCGGTGGAAGCTTTCCTTCCCCTTCGTGATCTGGTGGCGGGCGTCTCTCCTCGGGAAAGGGCAGAAGAGATATTTTCAAATCTCCGGGTTTGGAACACGGAAAACAACAACGGTGTTTTAATCTATATCAATTTATCCGATCGGGACGTGGAAATTGTCGCGGACAGAGGGTTAAACAAAAAAATATCAATCGCGGAGTGGGAAACGATTTGTCGATCTATGGAAAACCACTTCCGGGAAGGCCGTTTTGAAAAAGGGGCGTTGGCGGGGATTGAAGGTGTAACCCAGCTTCTCTCCCGTCATTTCCCTTCCCAGGGGGACAACCCTAATGAACTTTCGGATCGGCCTACCCTTCTTTAACCCAGGACACAACAGCCCCGCTCTGCCCGAAGAGGTTTTTCGAAAAGGTCTTTAGTCTGTGAGGGGAGAAACCCGCACAGAGAGCCAATAAAAAGCCCAGATGAAGGCAAGGCCGATGGCGCTAAAGACCAGAAAGGTTGTTAAATTGATGGCGCTGTAATGGGCCGCCGCCATCATCCCGAACAACATGGGACCTGAAAGAAAGGTGTTGATCCGGGAAAACAAAGCCGATCGGGACTTGAGGATGGGAACAATTTCCGGCGAGGCTTTGGGGACGCCCAACCCAAAGAGACTCTTTTGGGCTGGCCAAATGATGAACCAGACGTTAAACCACATGAGGGAGCCCAGGATCATCCCGATCAGGATCCACCAGGCTCGGCCAGTCACTCCCTCCGCGTTTGAGAAAAAAGCGGTGGGCCCCCAAAGTCCGGGTTGGTACATATAGACCATTGAGAAAAGGATCCAGCCCGAGAGAAATGTCCCCATGGCGCTCCATCGGAACCACCACAGGGCTCGGGGAATAAGTTGAGGGTTGACCGCTTTTTTTGTGGTGTCGTCCATGCTGGCTTGAAGCTGAATGTTGACGAAGTTAAAAAAGAATAAATGCCCAACCCAAACGATCCCAAAGAGAACATGGAACCAGCGCATAAAAAGGTGAAAATTGTTGTAGAAATCGGTGAGAGCCACGGATCCTCCGTATATATGATTATTTTGTCATAATTTATTAATTTCATAAAAGAAAAGCAACCATGATAAAACTCGCCACCTTGTGTTATGTGAAACGTGCCGGAAAAACCTTGATGATGCACCGCGTCAAACGGTCCAACGATATCCATTTTGGGAAGTGGAATGGTCTGGGGGGAAAACTATTTCCAGGAGAAACGCCTGAAGAGTGTGTGATCCGAGAGGTTCGAGAGGAAAGCGGACTTGAATTACGAAGCCCCGAATTAAAGGGTTTTCTAACGTTTCCGGGTTTTGACGGGGAAGACGACTGGTACGTTTTCGTCTTCGTGGCCCGGAAATTCTCCGGGGTTATAGGCCCCTGCCCCGAGGGCGATTTGTCCTGGATCCCCGACAGGAAACTCGCGTCTCTCCCTCTTTGGGAAGGCGACCGGATCTTTATGAAATGGCTGAACGGCCGAAAATTCTTTTCAGGAAAATTTGTCTACAAAAACCATCGTCTGAAAACCTTCAAAGTGACCTTCAACAAACCGAACCAAGATTTTTCCTCTGGCCGCGGAATTCGGGTGGGTGGACGGTCCGGATAAGAAGGATTTGGAACCATAAAACAGGATATTATCCAACCAAAACGATGGGTTGAAAATAAAAACGCCCACCGCCCTGGAGCTTCCAAGGCGGTGGGCGTTTTTGGCCAATCTTAAACTTTCGGGTTTCCCCATTTAATCTTTAGTTTTGCCCACATTTTCGAAACATCATCTTTCCCTCTTGTATCATAGGTTAGGTAATCCCCTGTAAACAACCTTGCGTAACCGATCTCGGCTTTGACATTTTCGGAGTGTTTGTATTTTAGGGCGACATCAAGCTCCATCCCAATGTCATCCCCTGCAAGGACTGAGCTCTCTTTGACTGAGGCTGAAAAGAGATCGATAGAACCCGTGAACTTGTTTTCCAAGATGGGGGGAGTGAAGTCAACCCCGAGGGCCCCCACCGACAGACCGTCTCCTTGCAAAGCTGAGTCGTAGGCTAATCCCTGAAAGGAGTAATCGGTTCCAGCTAAAAAGTTATTAAACGCGAAGTGAAAATCATTGCTTAATATTTCACCATATCGAAAATCCGAATTTATAGGGTGAAAAGATTCATCATCTTGGTCATTGAAATTGGGGTCCCCCGTTGTTTCCAGGAGTTTAGCACGAAGACTAATCCCGGATGAGGGGATCGTGTAATCGGCAAAGAGAACGAAAGCCGAACCCATGTAGGTGAGCTTTTTATTTCCTAGGGCCCCATTATTAATATTTCCGAAATTTCGGGCCAATTCAATTCCGGCCCGATTTCCCTGTTCGTCTTCCATTCCAAAGCGAAGGTCAGCCACCTTAAGATTGTCGTTGTCTGACTCGGAATCATTCCCTTTGGAAGTCAACATGTAAAGCCCGAGTTCCAGGGGCATTTTGGATTGTGTCCCAGAAGCAAAATCGAATGCAACCGTTCCCCAGGAAACATTGACGTCCCCAACCGTATCTCCATTGTCGGTGTCAAGAATGTGATCGTCCTCATAGAGTTTTCCTGAAACGACTTCCGCTGATAATGGGCCCCAATTACGGGTCGCCGAAAAGGCATCCAACGCATTGACAAAAAGCAAATTGTCATTTGTGGGACCAAAATAGGCAATAAGGTCTCCCTTTCTCCCTGCATACTGTCGCCCGAGTCGGATATTGTCAAGACCGAGGAACCCCGCAATATCTACGTAGGCATTTTCAATAACAATGGAATCTTGTTCTTGGTTCAATGTTGTCGGTCGAGAATCTCCCCCGTATTGTGCTCCCGCTCCCGTGTAAGCGGGACTCCGGACCGCTTCGACGCGTGCGGTCACTCCATCCGTCACGTCTGCGTTCATTCCCAATCTCACGCGGGTGATCGTTCCACCGCGGGTGTCTCGGGATGCGTCAGACAGGTCCGTTTCATTGGTGGCTTGTTCGCCAAGGACTTCTAAGGAGCCATCAAAGGTGACATTTTTCATTCCCAACAGATCTCCTGAGAATGCCAAGCTGGACATTCCCATGAGGGCCATTATTGCGATTAGATTTTTCATCGGAAGGATACCTCCATTGTTGAATTTTAATTTGAGTTCTACTTACGGAATTTAAATCATGTAACTTGCGGTGAATTCAAGCGGCTATTGCACCAAGCCATGAATTGAAGACCTCGTTTGGAGTTTTGTATCCCAAGCATTTCATG